>JADFZP010000007.1 GCA_015232485.1 Alphaproteobacteria bacterium | reverse complement strand
CGCGCCGCCCAAGTCGGCGGCCCGCTGGGCGCTTGGACGCCGGCCGCGCTGTTCGGCACCCGCGCCACCTGGGAGGGAATGGCCGAGGCCGGCGGCATGCTGGGCCATGGCGGCGTGGTGGCGGTCGACGACCGCACCCGCATGGGCGACATGGCGCGCTTCGCGATGCGTTTCTGCGCCGCCGAATCCTGCGGCAAATGCGCGCCCTGCCGAATCGGCTCGGTGCGCGCCGTCGAATTGATCGACGGGCTGCTGGCCGGCGACGCCACCTGCCGCGCCCCGCTCGACGCGTTGTGCGAGACCATGCGCGAGGCCTCGGCCTGCGGACTGGGCGCCTTGGCGCCGCTGCCGGTGCAAAGCGCGTTGCGCCACTTTCCGGAAGATTTCCCGCCATGCGCGCCCTGAACGAAGCCGATCTGGGAACCCCCGAAGCCGACGGCCCGCCGGTCGTGGTGGTGATCGACGGGCTGGCCGTCTCGGTGCCGGCCGGAACCTCGCTGATGCGCGCCGCCGCGCTGGCCGGCATCGACATTCCGCGCCTGTGCGCCACCGATTTCCTGAAGGCGTCCGGCGGATGCCGGTTGTGCCTGGTCGAGATCGAGGGGCGGCGCGGCCATCCCGCCGCCTGCACCACCCCGGTCGAGGCCGGCATGGTGGCGCGCACCGAAGGCGAGACGCTGGACCGCCTGCGCCGCGGCGTGATGGCGCTGCATGTCAGCGACCATCCGCTGGACTGCCTGACCTGCGCCGCCAATGGCCGCTGCGAGTTCCAGGCGATGGCGGCGCGGCTGGGCGTGGTGGCGCCCCGGCCGAACGGGGCCAATCATCTCGACCGCCCGATCGATTCGTCGAATCCCTATTTCACCTTCGATCCGGCCCGCTGCGTCCTGTGCGCCCGCTGCGTGCGGGCCTGCGGCGAGGTCCAGGGCAGCTTCGCCCTGACCCTGGCGGGGCGCGGCTTCGACATGGTGGTGCGGGCGGCGGGGCCGGATTTGCTGGGCTCGGAATGCGTCTCGTGCGGCGCCTGCGTCCAGGCCTGCCCGACCGCCGCCCTGATCGAGACGTCCGCCGCCCGCACCGGCCGACCCGACCGCGTGGTGACGACCACCTGCGGCTATTGCGGCGTCGGCTGCGCGCTGAAGGTCGAGGCGCGCGGCGAGCGGGTGGTGCGCGTGGTGCCGGCCGCCGAGGGCTACGCCAATCGCGGCCATGCCTGCGTCAAGGGCCGCTTCGCCTGGGGCTGGGCCGATCATCCCGACCGGGTGACCACGCCCCTGGTCCGCGAGTCGATCGACCAGCCGTGGCGCCAAGCCAGTTGGGACGAGGCGATCCGCAAGGCGGCGCGCGGCTTCACCCGCATCCGCGAACGCTTTGGCCCGCGGGCCTTGGGCGGCATCACCTCGTCGCGCTGCACCAACGAGGAGGTGTGGCTGGTGCAAAAGCTGGTGCGCACCGCGTTCGGAAGCAACAACGTCGACACCTGCGCCCGCGTCTGCCACGCGCCGACCGGCTACGGCCTGAAGCAGGCCTTCGGCACCTCGGCCGGGACGCAGGATTTCGACTCGGTCGAGCGGGCCGATCTGGTGATGGTGATCGGCGCCAATCCCGGCGAGGCGCATCCGGTCTTCGCCGCCCGCCTGAAGCGGCGTCTGCGCCAGGGCGCCCGGTTGGTGGTGATCGATCCGCGCGCCACCGATCTGGTCGCCTCGCCGCATATCCGCGCCGATGTGCATCTTTCCCTGGCGCCAGGGACCAACGTCGCGGTGCTGAACGCGCTGGCCCATGTGCTGGTTGCCGAGGGGCTGCTGGACGACTCCTTCATCGCCCGGCGCGGCGACGCCGATTCGTTCGCGGCGTGGCGCGCCTTCGTGGCCGATCCGCGCTGGTCGCCCGAGGCGGTGGCCGTGGTGGCCGGGGTCGAGGCCGCGGATTTGCGCCGCGCCGCCCGCCTGTACGCCGGGGCCGGCAACGCCGCGATCTATTACGGCCTGGGCGTCACCGAGCATACCCAGGGCAGCACCGCCGTGATGGCCATCGCCAATCTGGCCATGGCCACCGGCAATATCGGCCGGCCGGGGGTCGGGGTGAATCCGCTGCGCGGCCAGAACAACGTGCAGGGCAGTTGCGACATGGGCAGCTTCCCGCATGAATTCTCGGGCTACCGCGCCGTGTCGGACGAGGCGACCCGCCACGCCTTCGAACGCGACTGGGGCGTGGCGCTCGACCCCGAGCCGGGCCTGCGCATTCCCGACATGCTGGCCGGCGGGGTCAAGGGCCTTTACGTCCAAGGCGAGGATCTCGCCCAGTCCGACCCCGACACCCGCCGGGTGCGCGCCGCGCTGGCCAAGCTCGATCTACTGGTGGTGCAGGACCTGTTCCTCAACGAGACGGCCCGTTACGCCCATGTCTTCCTGCCCGGAACGGCGTGGCTGGAAAAGGACGGCACCTTCACCAACGCCGAGCGGCGCGTCCAGCGGGTGCGCCCGGTGATGCCGCCCAAGGCCGGACTCGCCGAATGGCAGGTGACGCAGGCCCTGGCCACCGCGATGGGCCGGCCCGAGACCTATCGCGGCCCGGCCGCCATCATGGCCGAGATCGCCCGCCTGACCCCCGCCTTCGCGGGCATCGATTACGCGGCGCTCGATCAGGCGGGCGGGGTGCAATGGCCCTGCCCCGCCGCCGGCCATCCCGGCACGCCGATCATGCATCTCGACGATTTCGCCCGCGGCCGGGGGCATTTCGCGATCACCGACTTCGTGCCCAGCCCCGAGCGCACCAACCGCCGCTTCCCGCTGCTGCTGACCACCGGCCGGGTGTTGAGCCAATACAATGTCGGCACCCAGACCCGGCGCACCGCCAATCTGGCCTGGCATCGCGAGGATCTGCTGGAACTGCACCCCCACGACGCGGCCGAGCGCGGCCTGCGCGACGGCGACCGCGCGGTGATCGAAAGCCGCTCGGGCGAGATCGCCCTGACCGTCAGGATTTCCGACCGGGTGCCGGCCGGGGTGGCGTGGACCAGCTTCCACTTCCCCCATTGCGAGGCCAACGTGCTGACCACCGGCAACGCCGACTGGGCGACCAGTTGCCCGGAATACAAGGTCACCGCCGTTCAGGTGACCGCCGTGCCGCGCAACGTGGTCTAGATCCGCTCCGAAAGGCGGATGGCGAGACGGCAGCCGGCTTTGATGGCGGCGACCAGGGCGGGATAGGCGGGGGCGCGCTCGGCGCCATTGGCGAGGCCGATGTCGCGGTGTTCGATCTCCTCGTCGCGGAAGCGCTCGACGGTGGCCTTGAGGTCGGCCTCGTCCTCGCCGAGTTGGGCGGCTTGGCCGGCGTAGTGCTCGTCGATCACCTCTTCGACGGCGACCGTGCAGGCCATCGCGGCGCGCTCGCCAAGCAGCGCCGTGCCGGCGCCCAGCGCGAATCCCATGACGTGCCACAGCGGCCGCAGCACGGTGGGGCGCACCCGGCGCCGCGCCATCTCGCGATCGAAGGTTTCGAGATGGACCCGCTCCTGGGCCAGCATCTGGCGCAAGGTCGGCGCGCAAGGCCGTTTGCCCAGCACCGCCATCTGGCCCTCGTAGATGCGCACCGCGCCGAATTCGCCGGCCTGATCGACGCGCAGCATGCGGTCGAGCGGTGTGATGGGAAGATCGGTGGTCTCGGCGGTCATCAATAATCCCTCCGGTTGGCGGCCAGACGCTTCGCCGCCGCCAGGGTCGATAGACCGAGGATCAGCGAGGCCACCACATTGTAGCCGGCCATGGTGACGCCGAACAACGACCAGGCGGGAGAATCGCACCGCGGCAGGGCGGGGGCCAAGCTTTGCGTCCCGTCGAGCAGGCCGAGCATGTCGGCCGCCCCCACCCCGACCCCGTCCATGAAGGCGGCGTCCCCACCCGAACACGACGCGGTGCCGGCCCACCAATGCTGCTCGACCCCGACATGGAAGACGGCGATCCCGGCATTGGCGAGAAAGCCGATCCCGGCCAGCGCCACCAGCCCGACTCGCCAGCGCGGCGGCAGCATTGGCACCAGCGCGACGGCGCCCAGCAGCGCCGCCAGCCCATAGGGCACCCGCTGATACAGGCACAGGATGCACGGCGCCAAACCGAAGACGTGCTGCGCGACCAGCGCCGCCGCCAACGCGCCCAGCCCGACCAGCAACAGAAGCAGGGGGACGAGCCGCAACGGGTCGGCCGTCATGGCGCTCACACCAGCTTGATGGCGAAGAAGCCGCCAACCAGCGCCACCAGGAATCCCGTGGTGACAAGGCCCAGGCGCTTTTCGATGAAGGCGCGAATCGGCGCCCCGAACTGCCACAGCAGCCAAGCGACCAGCAGGAAGCGAATCGCGCGACTGCCCAACGAAGCGACCGCGAAGGTCGGCAAATCGAGATGGGTGACGCCGGCCGTGATGGTGATCAGCTTGTAAGGAATCGGCGTCATGCCCTTGGCCAGCACGATCCACGCCCCGTACTCGTTGAACGTGGCGGCGAACCGCCCGAACTCGGCTTCCAGGTGATAGATGTCGATCACCCAGCGTCCGACGCTCTCGAACAGATAGTAGCCGATGCCATATCCCAAAAACCCGCCCAGCACCGAGGCCACCGTACAGACGGCGGCGAAGTACCAAGCCCTCTCGCGCGCCGCCAGCACCATGGCCACCAGCATGACGTCGGGCGGAATCGGGAACACCGAGCTTTCGATGAACGAGATCGCCGCCAGCCACCAAACCGCGTGCCGATGACCGGCCAGCGACATGGTCCAATCATAAAGATTTCTGAGCATGGCCCCCAATTATCAGGTCGCCCGCGCCGCCGCAACCACCCGAACGCAGCAACGCCATTGACCCGCGCCACCGGTCGGCTAATATCCCCCCTCCATTCCCACGGTGCCCCAGTGGCGGAATGGTAGACGCGGCAGACTCAAAATCTGTTGCCCGCAAGGGCGTGCTGGTTCGAGTCCGGCCTGGGGCACCAATCTTTTCAATGGGTTAGGCCGAAGAACGGATCGAGAACGACGGGGCTGTCAGACTTTTCCGGAGTCTGCTGTCAGACTCTCGTGCGCGGGATGTTCTGGGGGTAACCCTCCACTATCGTCCTGTCGCGCCGCCTGGATGGCTCCTCCCGCCCGACAACCGCTGGGCCGGTGGGAAATGCAGACTATAGCAGCGCCTGAGATCGGCTGTTGTGAGGCGGCCCCGAAAGGTCAGAGCATGCGCAAATCCGCCACAGCCGCAGCCCGGGCTTGCCACGTCAGATCTGGACGCCGACGCGGTGATCGCGGGTGGTCCAGACGACCCCGTCTTGCCCCATTCCCCGGAGAGTGCACAGAGTGGCTCCCTGTCCGACGGTCCGAAGGCGCCGAAACAGATATTCAGCTTCGGCTTGGTCATGGGTGGTGAGAATCACCTGATAGCGTTCCTCTTCGATCAGCCGCCGCATCAGGTCGGTGAAGGCGGCGAGATGGACCAGGTCGTTGTGCTGGAGCGGGTCATCGAGGACCAGGGCCGGCCAGCGTGACCAGCGAAAGGTCGTGCTGGCCGCCATCAGAAAGCTCAGCGCCAGCGAGGCAAGCTGCCCCTCGCTCAGGATCTGGTGAGCCGGCCTGGCCTTCTCTCCCCCGGCCACGTCCTCTAACACCCTGACGCCCCAGGAAATCGCTTTCCTGTTCATGTGGCTCCGACTTGATACGACCGGCAGATAATCGCCGGAGGTCGACAGGGCGCGGCAAAAGGCGATGAACCGGTCATTCAGGGGAGCGAGGATGTCAGCCTCGAATGCCTCGACGCCGGTCTTCATCCGGCCAGCGAGAGTTCTTGCAAGGCTGGCGGCGTTCTGGCTAGCCGAAAGTCGGGTTTCGGCCACCATCAGCCTGTTCTGAAGAATACCCACTGCCTCCACAGCCGTGGTGGCGCCCAGCGCCGCGCACTTGCGGGCCAACTGCTCTTCGGCTCTTTGGATGACGCCTGCCGCCATCCAGTCGCGATGTCCCTGCCGGAGTTCCTCCAGGCGCGACGCAAAAACAGGCAGACTACTCTCGATGCGCTGCGTCTCTGCAACGGCTGTCCGTAGCACGGCGGGATCGGGATCGCCCTCCAGCGCCAGCCCACGCCACAGGCCGCGAAGGACGTCCAGTTCGGCGCGCCGCTGCTCGCGGTCCAGGTGCCACGCGCGGAGGTCGGCCTGCGCAGCCGCCAGCGCCTGCACGATGTCCTGAAGCTGGCGGTCCTCCGCCTCAAGGGCAGCGAGAGCCTCGGCCAGCCCGGCCTCCGCCTGTCGTACGGCAGTCTCCGCCGCCGCGCGTTCGGCGGCGAAATCGTCAATCCTGCCCTCTGGAAGCGGCATCTCATGCTTGTGGAAGACCTGCCGGAAGGTCTCCCGGCTGGCTGTCTCGCGCGCATGGGCTTGCATCACCTCATCCAGAGGCCTGGAGAGAGCCTCCACCTGATCATGCGCGGCCTTTAGCTGGGCCGCCAGATCCTCGACCGTCGGCAGTGTCGCCTGCTCTCCGGCCAAGATGGCGTCCTGCTGGCGCAGGTCGGCCGCTTTCTGATCGAGTGCTGTCTTGATGCTCGGGAAATCGGACGCGGTCGGCACAAGACGAAGCAAGGCTGCGGCCCGCTCCTCTGCTGCCTCCCGGCGCCGGCGCAGTCCCGCCAGCGCCTCGGCGGCGGCCTCCACTTCCTTGCGCGCTGCCGCCAGGGCGTTGACCGTCGTGTCACCATGCCGGCGACAGGAAATCTCTCGCTCCTTGAGGGTCGCGAGCCCTTTGCCAGCCTCGCCGACGGCCTTTTCCACCTGCCAGCGCAACGCCCCGTTCTCGGGAAATAGGCTGAGGCATAAGGGGCACTGGGATGTGTCGCCGTGGACATGCGCCGACATCGCAGCGATCAGCCCCTTGAGTTCCGCCGTATCCCGTTCGGCGGAGCGTATCTCCGCCTGCACCACGGTCAGGGCCTCGGCAAGGCGCTCGCTCTCGGCCTCGAAGCCGGTGACGGTCACCTCCGCTGCAGCAAGAGCTTCTTGGAGTATGCTCTTTCGTTCATCCTCCGCCGCCAGCCGCAGATCCTCCTGGCAACCGGACCATTCCGCCAGACGCGACGCGACGCGGATCAATGCCTGGGCCGTCTCCTCCCGCCCCCGGTCGAGAGATTGGCGCCGGTCCCTGTGTCGTTCGACCAGAGAAGCACGTTGCCGCGCAGACTCCAGCAGTCCCCGCAGCCTGTCCGCTTCCGCCTCGATGGCATGAAGCGTGGACTTCGCCCGCGCGATCCCGGCAGACGCCTCGCTCAGGTCCCGCCATTGCTGGAGCCTCGCGCGCGCGGCCTTTTCCCGCTGACGGCAGATCCCAACAGCCTCGTCCCGCGTGGCCCGCCGCTGCAGGGCCTCGGCCTGGTGGACCTGCCGTTCCGCAATTACCGCCTCGCTGGCCTGCGCCATGGCCGTGGCTTCGGCCAAGCCCTTCTCGACCGCGCGGCGGCGACTGACAAGCCCGTCCGCGGTCTGCAGGGCAGCCAGACGCGGAGCGATTGCCGCCCTGGCGGCGTCGAGCCGCTGGGCCACAAAGGTCAGTAGAGCCTGCGGCTCTTCGGGGATATCCTCGTGGCCGCCGACCAGAGGCGTGAGGTCGGCGAGAAGGGCTTGGCATGCCCTGGCCACCATCTCCGGCGTAGCCGGGAGGCCGGCCCGGGCCGCTTGGGCCATACTGTCTCGCGACCGGACGCTCGCCTGGAGGTCGTCGAGTTCTCCGTTGAGGCGCTCGATTTCCTCTCTCCGGCCCGTCTGTATGGTGTTGAAGCCCGTCGTCGTCCTGCCTCCCAGCCGCGCGCGCAGCCCCGCGTAATATGGCAGGCCTGTGGCCGAATGGATCTCCCGCCACTGCTCATCCTCCTCGCGGAAGATCATGCGGGTCAGGGCGCTCTGGCCGAGGAAATGCGTGAACCGCAGATGCTCGCCCAGGTCGGAAATCGCCGCCATCCATTCGGGGTTGCGCAGCAGGGAAATGATGTCCTGCTCCGTGCCACTCCGCCCCCGGCGCTCGATCGTCTGATGTTCCTCCTGCTCCTCGGGCGAGGTGAACGCGAGACGGACCAGATGATCGGCGTGGCAGCCGATCCGGCGAAGCAGCGGAGCCTCCTTGTCGTATCCCGGTGCCCGCGCCAAACGGGTGACGGTATCAGACAAGGCCCATTCGATGGCGTCGAGCAGAGAACTTTTGCCCAGGCCGTTGGCGCCGGTAACGATAGTTGTTCCGGGTCCCGGAAGATTGAGTCTGAAGTCGCCGCCGAAGACCCTGAAATTGGCGCAGTCTATGCGGCGAAGATAGATCGACGTCATTGGTTTCTTTCCAGGGTGGCGCAAAGGGCAGCGGCAAGTTCTTCGCCCCCCTCCGCTGCTCGGTTCAGGATGTCCAGCCATTCCTTGGTCAGCGCCAGTGGCAGGCCGTCCTTCAGGGGAGTCCTGGCGATCGCGGACAGGCTGTCCAGCTGGCTAGACAGCCCGGAATTGCCCTTTGTCCAGGGTCGGACCAGGAAGGTGCGGGCGAGGAACAGATCTAGGGACTGACTCAGCGCTACTGGCTCCTCCGGTGGGAGCCACATCAGCTTGCGGCAGATCCGCTCGTCGCGCTCAATCTGGGACCGACGGTCCCGCCAGAAGGGTGAGGCGTCGCTGCCCAGGGGACCGACGAGGAAGACCTGCAGATTGTCGGCCTGCTCCGGGTGCAACCAAGTTCGCGAAACGGCGGCCTGGTTGGCGAAACGACGGACCTCGTCAAGCGCCGTATGTTCCGCCGTGACGGCCCCGAGGATCAGGGGATAGGCGCCGACCATCAGACTTGACATCCGGTCATCCGGCGGCAGGCTGTCCGGTGGCAAACCGGCCGGAGTGCCGTCCTGGCCGGCCAACAAGGTGGTGGCCTTCATATCAGTGCGCCGCAGATCGGCGGGCTCTTGGCGGACCGTTTCCCCCTGTGCCGCGGCGATGATGGCTTCGCGGAGGAGAACAAGAAGAGGTGGGAGTAGCGGGCTGTCGGTCATGGGTCGGCCTTTTCGGATGTCTCGGGCACGAGATCGAAGGGAGGCTGGATCGTCCGTGCCTGAAGGGCCTCGAGAGAGGCGATGGCGTCCTGCACGTAGGTCTTCACCGCCTCCAGCCCTTGGCGCACGGCGTGCCTGAAGTCGAGGCAGCCTCCGACATAGACTTGCCCAGGCACGGAGATGTCGCGTAGGTCGGTCGCCATCTCCGGATCGGTCATCCTGGTGCCGAGGGCCTCCACCATCCGGGGCGGCATGTCGGCACAGGGCAGTAGGATGTAGTCGGCTTCCCAGGCGAGGTTGGGATAGGATAGGGTGATCTCCTCGCTCTCCGGGCCGGCGAGGGCGACGCCGCAGGCATGGCCGCAATCCGCCGCGATGGTGAAGTTCGAGGTCCGGCCGGCAAGGCCGCTGGGATCTGAGTCACCCTTTCCCGCCGCCGCTACGAAAGCCAGGGTCATCAGGGTCGCCAATAACAAGCCAGCCTTGAGCGTTTCCGGCCCGACCCAGGCACGTGGGTTCGCGCGCGCCTGAAGGCCGTTCCCACCGGCTTGGAGCATGAGCCGGAGGAAGTCACCCGTTGCCGGGAGATCGTCCTCAAGGCGGCGGTGCCACTCAGGCCAGAGAGCGTTCATGACCATGGCCAGATCCTCTCCGAACCGCCATTTCGTCAGGGTTTTACGGCCATCGAGGACCTGGAGAACCAGATCGTTCAGTCGGTGCAGCGTCTCCTGGTCCAACGCGGCGTGTATCTGCCGGACGAATTCCTCGGTGGCGATCCGGGCGCTGTCGGCACAAGCAGCGGGAGCCGCGTACCCCGTGACGATACCCGCGACGCGATCCTCGGCATCGCAAGCGTCGAGAGGGACGCAGGTGTCGGCCATCTCCCTGAAGCGGTCGCGCCATTTGTCGGCGAAGCGGCCCTCGATCCTGGCGAGACCCCCGTGCAGGGCCAGGCGCGCGAGGGCACCGACCAGGGTCCGCTCGTCCGAGGGGGCGAAATCCAAGACGAGGTCGCCGGGCGAAGTCCACCAGCGGCGAAAATCGAGGCGCTCCCCCTCGGCCTGCCAGTGCAGCAGTCCGCCTTTCACCCGCTGTAGGATCAGGCGGCAGCGGCCGGCGGGGGCCGCAGGCGGCAGAAGTGGCACGAATGGTTCGAGCGGCATCGACCCATGCCTGGCGAACCTGTCGGCGACCAGCTGGATCGGCGTGGCCCAGATCACACCCGGATCGCTGCCGTGGCTTCTGCGCACGAGACCGATAATCCATTCGCGCTTCTCCATCCGCAGGACCACCGGTCCACCGGAATGCCCCTTGGGGTCATAGGTGCCGCCGTCGCGGAACAACTCGATTGCCGATACCGGAACGCCGTTGAGCGTCAGCCCGGACTTGAACCAGCGGACTGTTCCCTCCATGGTCATCGCATCCGCTTCATTCCGCTCGGCGGGAAACCCGCGCGACCACCATCTCTCCATCCTGGTGTCGCTACTCTCAAGCAGGGGCGGCGCCTCGAGTTCAGCCGCCTCACCGACGTGCAGCAGCATTGCGTCCAAGCGCAGGTCGACATCGACGACACGGGCCTCCATCCACCGGCTGCCAATCCGGACGCGGATGGCGGAGGATTTGGCCACCTCCTCGCGCCTTTGCATCTGATCCTCATCCGCCGTCGGGAGTTCCATATCGGCGAGATGGGCGGCCGTGAGCAGGTGCGTTGGCGTGACGAAGAAAGCGGTGCCGGCGCGTGAGTTCTTATTGCCGTCGATGTCCTCATGAAGACACTCGACCTGAACAATAATCCGGCTCCACGCCTCCTCGCTGATGGCCGGCGACAAGGACGTCAGGGCAGTGGTCATCGGGGATAGCCCGTCAGGCCCGTCTCCCGCTCACGTCCCCGGCCGCACCAGAACCGCAGGTCGGCCTGCCGCACATTGCCGTCCCCGACCGGGATCTCGGCGTAGGCGAGATAGCGCTGGACGTAATGGGAATGGTCATTCGCCCGCAACGCCTCGCAGAACTCCAGGACCGCCGCTTCTCCCGCCTTGCCATCGTCGAGAATGGCCTGCGGCAGGCGCATCACGTCGGCCCAGGTGCCGGTATTGATGTAACGGGTGCGGATGCCACGATCGTACCGGTGGGGGATCAGCTTGGGCAGATGAGTATGGCCGAAAACCACTGCCTGGAACTCACCCGTGTCGATCATCTCGCGCGCCGGTCCGAGATAGACCGACTTTTCCCGCGTGATGTCGAAGCTGTCGTCGGTCAGGTTGAGGCGGATCAGCGCCTCGTGGAGGCGCTTGAACGGAATTCCGTCGCGGTCCGACGAACCCAGCGCAAGCGCTCCCATCTGGAAGGCGTTCTTGGCCTTCTGCCAGGGCGACCAGGATTCGCTGCCCGACAAGGTCTCACGGTCGATAAGGGGAACAGGAAACAGGATTTCATCAAGAGCGAGAGACCTGGCAAGCTCGGCAAGAGATGCCGGCGCTTCCGGGGAGGAGGGAGCCACCTCGTGCGCCAGATTACCGGCGACTCCCTTTTCGACCGGTGCCCGCAGCCGCAGCAAGCTGCGGCGGCGGCCCACGGCGGCGGCGGCCATGATGTCGTCGAGGCGCGCCCAATATTTGTTCTCGGACAGCGCCAACAGCAGGGGCAGGACCGCCGCCTCCTCCGGCTTGAGCAGATCGACGAAGCGATAGGTCCGCTTGATCCGATTGAGGAAATGGATCACCAGCAGGGTCCCGGCTGGAGGCTCGAATTGCAGGTGCTCCTTGTCCGGGGGCAGGCAGGCCGCGCCGCGCGAGCGTACGGACCGCTCCCGTCGCATGGCGTCGTGGTCGATCTGGTTCCAGGGGTCGTAGCGGTTACCGTGCTCGATCAGCACCCGGCCGACCGTATATGCCTCGCCGTCATAGATGAAGTTCAGGTCGCGGCCATGGGCGTCCAGGCAGTCTTCCAGGGTCCGCCGGACCCGGGGCAGGGATAGTTCCACGTCATGGTTGCCCAGCAGCAGCGTCAGCCGGTGCCCGGCCGCGAGGAAGCGTCCGAAAGCGGCGAAGACGCCGGGGGCCGCCCTGCGGATCGCCGCGAGCTTGTCCACGGCCTCGGTCTCGTCGCCGGTGAAGATACCGGCGGCAAGGCTGCCGTCCTCCCCCGGATCGTCGGCCAGGAAATCAACGATGTCGCCGTTGACCACCAGCTCAACGCTTTCGCCATTCATCCCCTGTGCCGCAGTCCAGTCGACAAAGTCGGCCAGAGCCGCATGGCTTGAGAAGAGCCGCGATCCAGGTCGGCCATTGGCGCCGTCACAGCCGCCGAGATGTAGGTCGGAAATGATGAAGAGCCGATGATCCTTTGCCCCTCGCGTCATTCCGGCCCCCGTTTCCGCCCTCGCCAGCACTACAAGCCGCACACCCCGTCATCTGTAAAGGTTGTGAAGGCCGTGTCGCGCACCGCCAGTTCTCGTCGCATCTTCGCCGCCACGCGAGCAACTGTCAACGGCGACTGAATTTTCCCGGGTACGGTGATCAGCCGGCGGGGTGATCGGCGATCCTGTTTGTCGGTGGTCGGCCACGGCGCCGGACGGGCTGCGGCGGGGTGACCGGAGGGTCGAGCCGTCGGGGACCAGGTCGGTGTGCTGGCGCAGGCAGTAGCTGGAGCCCTCGATGTGGATGACGACAGCGTGGTGCAGCAGGCGGTCGAGCAAGGCGGTGGCGACCACGCTGTCGCCCAACACCTCGCCCCATTCGACGAAGCCGCAGTTCGAGGTCAGGATCATGGCGCCGCGCTCGTAGCGGGCGTTGACCAGCTGGAAGAACAGGTTGCCGCCGCCGGCGATGTCCAGCGTGACGCCGTTCATATCCAGTGGCCGAGCACCCCGGAGGCGAATTCCGGCCAGTTATCTACGATGCGGGCTGGGCGAAATGAACCGTAAAGCTCTTCCAAGTTCAAGTCGGACCGGCTGGGCCAATACTACGGGAATCCAGCAAGAGACCCGTCACGGAGGCGGCGTCCGGACCGGACTTGCCATCGCGACCCGCCTGCGCAGCGCAGCCGAAGCCATCTTTCTTGTCCGTACCAGATAGCGCTCCAGGATTTGGTTGACCGATTGCAGCGTATGCCCGCTGATCGCCGAAATCTCCTCCGCCGTCGATCCGGCTTCCGCCAGGCGCACGATCGCGGTGTGGCGGAGCAGCATGAACTGTCGCGCGGCCAGGCTGGGGCACCAGCGGGCGGCTTCGGCGCGAATGTCGTCGAAGGCGTGGCGGAACGAATGGGTGGTCCAGGGCCTGCCGGTGCGCTCGTTGTAGATCAGGCTGGTGGGCGCCACGCGACTCTGGAGCCGCCCGGCATCGAGGGCCGCCAGCCGGTCCCCCAACTCCGGCACCAAGTTGACCGGCAGGAACACGCGGGCGCCGGTCTTGCTCTGCCGCAGGACGATCTCGCCGTCCCGGTACTGCCCGATGGTTAACGCAAGCAGGTCGCCCTCGCGCTGACCCACCCAGGCGTTCAGTTCCACGGCCACGCCGACCGACAGTCGACCGAGGTGTTCGGCCACGGCGGCGAAGATGGCGATCTCCTCCGGGGTCCACAGATCGGCCTCGCAACGTCTCGGCTTCGGCCCGCGGATGTTGAGCCGGGTGGCCGGGTTCTCGGGGATCAGGGCGCCGCCCTGGCGGTAGCCGGCATAAAGGCCGGATCGGCGGGCCCAGCCGAACAGGATGCGCGCCATGGTGACGACGCCCTTCGCCTTGGTGGGCGTCTCGGCGCGCATCGATTTCCACAGCGCCACGAACCGCTCGGGCGTCAGCACCTCAAGCGGGGCGTCGCCGGCCCAGCGGTCGAGACTGCGCAGGTTGTCCTCGTAGGCTCGTCGCGTCGAGGCGCGCAGCTCGCGGAAATCGTCGGAGTGGCGATAGCGGTGGATCAGCGCCTTCAGCGAATCTGGGCGGGGCGGCGGGACATCCCCGTCATCCAGTCCGGGCGGAGCCGTTCTGGCCACCAATGCGCGGTGTTCCGGGGGCGGGCTGGGCGGCTGGCCGCGGCGCCAGCGGTCGACCGCCGCGTTGATCGCCTCGGCTTGCGCGATCGCAGCCGCGCGGTCGTCGGCCAGCCGGGTGGAGCGCCAGCCGGCAGCCCGCAAGCCGCAGCCAGGCTGCCAGAAACGGCGCACGCCGCCGCCCCGCCCGGGCCGCTCCACGAAGTACCGGATCGCGATGCGCGCCACCGCCCGAACCTCCCGACGAAGGAGATGGGCATCGCTGGGCGCTGTCACCGCTCCCTCCTTTGGGCGAGTCGCCGGGCCCTATCGTCGAGCCGCTCCGCCCAGTCGTCGCGTTCGGCGCAGCCGAGCTCAAGCGCTTCGGCGAATTCGCCGCCGGCTTCGATCCAGCGCTGGACATCGCGCGGGTTCCAGCGGGCCCCGGCGCCGCGACCCAGCACCGGCGGCGGGAACGGGTTCGCCGGGTTGCGCCTGAGCCGGCCGATGCAGCGGTACAGCTTCTTAAGCCGAATGCCCAGCAGCCGGGCGACCGCCGCCCGGTCGATCAGTACGGCCAGGTCCTCAGGGGCGGGCGGCATCTTGAGGTTCCAGGCAGTAGCGGATCGCATATGCTCGGCCGATCTTGAGCATCTGATGACAGCGTGCGATCTCCTCGTCCAGGTCGACCGGACCGGGTTCAGGCGGCGTCGGCGGCGTCTCCTTCGTGGCGGCCGCCAGCATCAGGCGCAGGTGCCTGATTTCGGCCATCAGCGCCAGGATCTGGCGAACCAGGTCGAGCTTCGAACGCCTGAGCAACACCATGCCCGTTTCGCGGTCTACCGCTGCGAAGTACCGCGCCCACCGCTTCCGGACGGGCAACTTGCGCGTCCGGTGCTGCAGAAACAGCGCGTGGGCCCGAGAGTCGCGGCGGATGGCGTCGGAGGGGATGCGGCATCCTTCCGCCCGCTCGATCTCCGCGGCGACGGCGTCCAGGCTGTCGATCGTCCGGCCCTCGACGAGTAGCCGGCTGATCGCCCGGCCAACCTGTTCCGCAATGCTCGGCCGGGTCATCGCTGGGCACCAAGATGCTTGTGCCAGCGTATGGCGCCGCCGAGCGCCTGCGCATCGGTCGGCGCGGTGTACAGGATGGTCGTGCTGGTATCGGCGTGGTTCAGCGCCTGCGCGATCCGCTCGACCGGTACGCCGGCTTCTGCGGCCGCGTTGGCATAGGCGTGGCGCAGCAGGTGCGGCCTCATATTGAGCGTCCCATCGCCAGCCAGACCATGGGCGAGGAACCGGATGCTGGCCAGCATGCTCGGATAGGCGAGGTGGCGGCGATTCAGCTGGAACAGGTAGCGGCGTTCACCAAAATTCTTGCGGCCGTGGAACGGCACTCTGGGGAGCGGCGCACACTCCGGAAGGCGGTAATGTCGTCTCAAGAACCGGACGAGGTCGGCGACGGCGACGGCGCTGCGTTCGCCGAACTCGAACTCGCGTTCCAATCCCCCCTTTGCGACCGCCCGGAAGCGATAGAGTTGATCGACGCGATTCGGCTGGGACAAACGGCCCGCTTCGAAGGCGAACTGTCTGAGCTCCATGATCCGCGGCCCGCGATCCAGCAGCAAGTTCACTGCGACGCGGCCAACCAGCGCGGCGGCGACCAGCGGCTGGAGGGCGAAGGCCGGCTGCGGCACCCGGCCGAGCGCCCTCTGCTCGGCGGCAACGGGCCGGAGCAGCCCCGCGTCGATCGACTGGAAATAGCCGGACGGCAGCCCGCGTTCCTTCAGCCAAACCGATGGCTTCGCCGCGCCAGGCTTCTTCACCAGGAGGCGGTTGGCAAGGAGGTCGACGAACCAGAGCGGGGCGCCGTCGCCGCCGCGATAATGCAGGAGCAGCCGCGCCTCGCCGCCGGTCATCAACTTGTAGGCCGAAAAGCGATGGACCGACGCGCCGACCCGGACCACGGGATCGGTTTCGCCACGCCGGCATGCCTCCGACAGGTCGCGCAAGATCAGCCATCGCTCCTCGATGGCCCCGGCCAGGTCGGGGTAGGCTTCAATCAGGGCCGCCCGGTCGTGCTCGATGCGGCCTCTCAGGGGATGCAGGGCGGCGCGGGACGGCAAGTGCCGCCAGACCTCGTCGAGGTCGTGAAACGGCGGAAGCAGGAGCCCTGCGGCGGCGCATCGGACGGGGCGGTCCAGGCCGTCGAGCCATTCACCGACGTCGCGGCCGACAGCTCGATAGGCGTAGATCGCGTTCGCGGCCATGGAAACGCTCATCCCGGGCAGCCGGCCGGCCAGGGCGACGGCGAAGTGGAGGTCGGGTTCGAACTCGTCGAACCGGGTGAGGTTTCGGCCGGTGAACAGTCGACGGAAGAAGTTGCTCACCGTCAACGTCCGTTGATAGGCGCTATTCGCGGCCACCGCGCGCAGGGACAACAGGCCGCCAAGCGCGAGCGGCCCACCCCACGGGCGCTCAAAGTCGGCCAGCAGCCGGCCCAGGCAGTTCGCCGCGATCCGATGCTCGGCCGACGGAGGGACGGCGACCGGAATGCGCTGCCTGAGACGCTCGGGAAATCGGCAGAGCAGCTCATTCATCCGCGTCGCCAAGAAGGTCGAGCAAGGAGGGGTCGCGGCCAATTCGTTGCTCGGCGCCGGCAAGCCAGCAGGATGCGACTTGGCGGCGCGGCTCGAAGGCGAGCGCTGACGAGAGGCCGAAGGTGTGGTCGTAGCTGTTGATCGTCTCATGGCGCGCCCATTTGATGTAAGCGATAAGCCTGGAAATCTCGCGCGCCACCTCCGCCTCGCTGTTGGCTTCCTGGAGTATCTGCGCGACTCTCATGGTCACGTACCAATGCCTGGCGCCATGCGGTCCGTAGGGGATTCGGTGGCGTCGGGCCGCGGGCCGCCAGTGGCGGTCGCGGAAGCTGCCGGGGGTGGCCGGCGTGCCGCGCGTGGTGACCAGCAGGTGGTCCTGGTCGGCGGCCTCGGCCAAGCACGGTGCACCGGCGTGGCGGCGGCGCGTGGTATTGAAATATTCGGCAAGGCGAACGGCGGTTGGGGAAGTAATCACAATTGTCTTCCGCCGCTCTCCATCACTGCCTTTGTTGCAGGCCCTGAGATACTGGCCGAAGTTCGAAACGCGCCAGTCCGCCACCCGCAAGTCGCAGGCCTCAAACACTCTACAGCCGCAATCGAAGAGAATGACGCCTAGCAGCGCCGCCCATTCCGGCCAAGTTTCGCTCGCCGCAAGCATCACCTCGCGCAGGCTGGGTTGGAACACGTATTTCGGCTGCCACAGACCGCCGGCAACATGGAACCGCGGCCGCCCCTCCTTCCTGAAGGGATGCTGCCCCGGCGGGACTAGCCGATACTGGACGAGGGCGCCGTGCAGCGCCTGCAGCGCGGCGAGCACGGCAACGATCGTCGAACGCGAGTGACTGAGCGGCTGCACCCTCCATTCACCGTCCGCGACCAGCCGCAGCCGGCAGTTCCAGTGGTCGCGCAGGTATTTCGCGACCAGCGGGGCCAAATCCTCGCCCGGCCCGCCGGTCAGCGCCCCGCGACTGACGCAATGCCGGGCATGCCCGAAGTACTTGTTGGCGGTGGCCGGGCTGTAGTGCTCGTTCAAATAGGCGGCGGTCGCGGTCAGCCCCAGGTGCACGCGGCCCTGGCAATCAATCACGTGCCTCGCGAAGCGGCCGCCGGGAGTGACAACCAGGCGATAGGGCGGGAGGGTTCGGGCGTCGTCGTGAATCATGGGACAGGATGTTGCCGCCGCCGTGCGCCGACGCCATACCCAGGGCGGCGTACCTCGTGCGCCGGAGACTACACCCCTCGTCGGCCTGAGCTTCGGCGATGTCGTGAGAACAGGGTCTTCCCGCGATTCACTCGTTTCATCGAAAACACCCTTCCATCTCAAGCCTTTACGGTGCGACCACTTGATCCCAGAAGCCGGTCCGGGAGAACCGGCGCGGCCAATTCCGAACAGGCCGTCATACCGGAATCACGAAGCCGTACCGGTTTTCATACCCAGTCTCACCTTGACTGGCGCCGGTCAGGAACGATCTAGGGAATCAAAACGTCCCAGGTTGTCACCTTTTCGGAACCTCGTTCCCGGGCACACTGGACGGATTTCGGCGGCTCCATCCCATTTCTCGTTTGGGTCGGAGAATCATACCGGAACGAAGCGCATTCTTGGAGTGAGCTGTGCCGCGACGAAAGAAGGTTTCCATCGAGGACGTCGAACTGGTCGTCAAGACTTTGGAATCCAGCGGTCGCAAACCGACCGTAAAGGCCGTTCGGGAGCAGACCGGCGGTGGAACCGACACGGTCAGTAGGTTCTTGCGAAGGCTCAGAACGGGCGATGGGGCGAGGGGGGCGCCGGATACTGCGCCGCCTGAGAACGCGCAGGGCCGGGAACCAGCGTTCGTGACCGCGGACCCGGAGTGCCTGCTCCGCATCGAACGGCAGCTTGCCGAGACGAGGCGGGATGTGGCGGACCTGGCCGCCCTGGTGACGCAAATGGCCAAGAAGATCGAAGCCGCATGTCCAACTCAGCGCCAGCCGCCTTCGTCCGAGCGTCAAGATACCTTGGAGAGGGCGCAGGAACTCAGGAATCAGGGCCTCTCGCTGGCCGAGGTCGCGAAGGGCGTCGGCATGTCAGCCAGATGGGTCCAGCTACACACATTTGCGCATGAGCGCCAGGAGGCGACCAGTCAAGCCGAAATTCGTAGCGCCAAAGACCTACGGCGCGCCGGCGCCAGTTATGCTGAGATAAGCCGCCGGACTGGCCGGTCCTGGGATTGGGCGAAGCGCCACGCCGGTTAGAATGAAGTTGCGGCCGTTTTGGTTGGAGATTTGGTGGTGGCAAAGGGCGGAGCGAAAGAGATGCGTAAATGGCTGGACACGCTAAGAAAATACACCTCCAACAGTAAAGATTCGCATATTGGCGTCTCAGCTCCGCTACTGGACATGCTATGGCACGCCCCCGATTGCGGCGCGCTCGAAACTGGCCCGGTTGACGTCGTATACTTCGATCCACCCTATTCGCGGGCCGATGCACACTATGCTGAGAACGACAACGGACCTTGGAGACTGTTCCATAAATCCTCGGAGGATGCGTCCTTTCTCCCTTCTGGTTGCGTGCATCTGGTGGTTACGTCGCCACCCTACAATGTGGGCATGGACTACGGGCCGGACGTGTCTGACAGACTCGCGCCGGAGGCTTATGCATCCATGCTGCACAACGTGTTCTCCGAGATGCACAGACTTCTCGCCGACAATGGGCGCATGTTCTTGCTCGTCGGCGCCGCCACGAACTGCCTTGGCTGGTCGCCTCACACGTATTTTGAGGTAATGCTGTCTCAGATAGGCTTTCGGCTGCAGTGGAGCTACGTCTGGGACAAGGGCAAGATCTCAAACACGGCTTGGGGAACCCGTGAATCCGCCAAAAGTCCTCGTGTTCCGCGCACTCATGAATACGTCATGGTTCTTTCCAAGGGCGATTGGTCTAGGAAGGATCTGGATAGTTCAAAGACAATGAGCAAGGAAGATTTCAATAAAATGGCTGGCGGGACGGTATTGCGAATGAGGCCATACCGGTGCGGTCGCCACCCCGCCGCGTTTCCTCCCGAGTTGCCGCTGCAGGCGATCAAATTTTTTTCGGTGGAAGGAGATGTGGTGCTTGATCCATTTGCCGGAACGGGCAGTACGCTGTTGGCCGCTGTTCAGCTGGGGAGAAAGGCCATTGGGTTTGAGTTGTCGAAGAGTCACTACGACAATGCCTTGTCAAGGCTGAAAGCGATGGGCGGTCATTCGGAACGGAGTTGTGCTTGACGCTGCCGGTGAGCGGCTTCACCCGAATCGGTGGGCGGTGAAGTCCTCAGGGCTATAGGGCGTACATCTCATTGACCGCCGCCACGGGATTATCAGAGGTGGCCTGGGAAATTCGGACAGAAGGACAAGCGGATTTCCTGCCTGCGGCGCAAGACCGCTCTGCCTTCGCCGCTTTCGCCGCCACCTCCAGTCGGGGGTGAGCGCCTCCTTCTGGGCGGGTTCGACGTCGCGCGTGCGGCCAGCGGCGGCAGATGACTCCTCCTGACGACCAGAGCTAGACCTTCTGCCACTCTTGCGGCATGCTCTCGGCACGCCGTGAGGAATAGCGCGATGGGGATGGGCACGCAGAGGTGGTCGGCTATCACGGAGTCTCGGTTCCCTTGGGAACGAGAGGCTTTGGATTTCCTGCGCGAGAACCTGCCCGATCGGGATCCCTGGCACGTCTGGTCGAATTTCGAATTCGTCGACGACGAAGGGAAGGTCAAGCCCAAGGTGGCCTTGGCGGCAATCAAGGTGAAAAGACGTTGGCCGAGTTGGCGCAGCAGTTCGATGTTCACCCGAATCAGGTCGCGACTTGGCGGGGACAGTTGCTCGAGGCACGGCTGGCGTGTTCGGCTCCGCACCGACCGAGGCGCCGCCCCGCACATCTCCCTCGGGTTCCGCATTGCGGACAGAAAGCCGATGAAATCGTCACCGCCCTGCTTGCTATAACGATCCGTTTCGGGCATCAAAACCATCAACGACTCTACCAATGACCGGAGGGAACTCCGCTCTCGGTCAGGACGTGAAAAATGAACAAGTGGCCGCCCTTTTGCTGCGTCTCGGCTTTTTTTTATAACGGGCTAAAAACGCTTCGGACGCCCAGTCCTGGCAGCGAAAGTGATTTAGCGCGCCTGCTTGGCACCCGCGTCCCCCCAGGGGTGCGAAACCCGTTTGGCCTCTTAGAGGTGGAAAACGGCGAAGACACTGGCGTAAGGCCACAGAACGCAGCGGAAGTGATTAACAGGGCTCTCTCCGCCACACCGTTTCGGTTCCGCCACATCCCGCTTAGAACTATTCAGATGGAAATGTACGTCGATGTTGCCTCGTTTGCACTGGATCTGGGTGCTGTGGTGGGCATTGGAATTGATGCCCGCATTCTCTCCACCGCGACTCCGGGTCACAGGCATGTCCTGAAAATTGAAACGATCTACGACGACCTTGCCGGCGTCTTTGACGACGCTGGGGAAACCAGACCGCCCCCAATACCTTGGTTAGAACTAGAGATGAACTCTCTCTCTATAAACGACGGGTTATGGATTATAGGTCGGAAGGTGGATTTGTCTCTTCCGTACTGCCTTCCATGGGATGGCGGCGGCCAAAATGGGGCCGTTTGTTGTCAGACTGAGAATAGAAAATAGTCCGCCTTACATTCGCAACGCCTCCTCAGGAGTCGGACATGGACACACATACTAGCGCCAGCTGCCATTTCCGGGACCACACCGGGTGTGAATTCTGTAGAGAACTCGTCGACGGTCGGGGCACGTTTGCGCGGACCTACGAAACTGAGCAGTTTGGCCGGACCTTGATGGAGAGTCCGTCTTTTGTCGTCTGGCCTTCGCTTGGGCCTTTGACGGTGGGTCACGTCCTGATCTTGCCGAGATTCCATATCGAAGCCATGGCATCCCTGCAAGAGCCGCTGATTTGCGAACTGGAGGACTTGGTCGCGAAGGTGAACGCGATGATTGGCGGAATTGGCCACGTCGCGGCCTTCGAGCACGGCGCATGCGCCGAAAATGGAGGTGCCTGCGGAATCTACCACGCCCACCTCCATCTCCTGCCGCTGCCCTCTTCGGTCGAACTCGGCGTAGTCTTCGCCGCAGAGCACGGCCTAGTGGCGAGCCTAACGGCCGCCTACCGCACCCTGCGCGGCGCCTCGGACTATTTGCTTTTCCAGAACGGCGGCGGCCCCGTTGGTCATGCCGACATGACCAAAACTCCTAAGCGGTTTCCGAGCCAACATTTTCGCCGCGTTCTGAACGACCGTTTCGGCTTTCTCCCCCACTGGGACTGGCGGGTGACGGCCGCGACGGTCGATGACAGGGTCTTGGCAACCATGAACTTGTTCCGCTGCTCAGAGCTCCGCGAGGCTGCATGATCCTGAGCAATCGGGCGATCGGCGACGCGGTCGAGACCAGGCGCATAACAATCACTCCTTTTGAACCGAGATTGATGCGGCCGGCGAGTTACCTGCTGCGGCTGGGGTCGCGGTGGCGCAGCATCCGTTTCGACGGACGCACTATTGACACTGCGTTGCCGCTCGAAGGCCAAGTCGCACCCAGCCCGGCCCAGGAAGGTGACGCGCTGACGGTTAGGCCGGGAGAATTCATCCTCGCGGAGTCACATGAGTCCATCGGGCTGTCAAACGACTTGGCCGGAATGCTGTCGACCATTTCCCACTTGGCGCGGCTGGGAGTGGCCGTCCATTTGGCATCAAACTGGGTTAATCCCGGCTTCGGGGGGGGCACCCCCACTAAGCTGGCCCTCGAAATCTCGTGCGCGCACGATTCCCCGGTGATCCTGCATGCCGGCTGGCCGGTCTGCCACATCGCCTTCGCCAACGTGGCCGACACGGTCGATCCCACCATGCTGCGCGGGCCGAGCATCTATGAAGGCAAGGACCCGCTCGACTTGCCGCGATATGCCGAAGAGTTCGTTCCGATCGTCGGTGCGATGACATGACCGGCGCGACCTTGCCACTTGCCGTCGGCGACGACATGCAGGTCGACATCGCCGAGCCGAACGTCATCAAAGCTATTCGCCTCGCTATCGACAAGATAATAGAAAACAGGCTGCTGTTGGAGATAGCGTGGCCGTCCGTGCCAACAGATGTCGCAACCCAGGTGCGGCTCGTCCCGCTGGAGCGAATGGGCGCCGCGCAGGGGATCAGCGGATCCCACGTATTCGTCTGCTATATCATGGACCGCGCGGGTTCCTATCGCTCCTCAAAGCCGCTCACCATCAAGGTCGGTCCATTCATCAAGCTGGAAAAGGAGCACACCCGTGCCCGGGACTTCCAGCACCACCCTCATTTCGCCATCCCAATCCATCTTGAGGAGGGACCCGAGGACCTTGGCGCACTCGTCGCGCCATTCTCGTCTTGGCAATCGCAGGATGAAGCCGGCAGCCATGCGCTCAAGATTTGGGATCTCCGAGCGATCCTTG
>JADFZP010000638.1 GCA_015232485.1 Alphaproteobacteria bacterium | reverse complement strand
CCGCGCCGCTGGCCGGCGTGCGCCAGGCGCTACGGCCGATGCTGTTCGACGGCGGACTGGCGCGGCGCGCCTTCGATCTGCCGACCGGCTCGACGCGCGAGGCGCTCGCCGCGACGGTGGCTTGGCTGGCTCACCAATAGGCCAGCGAGTCGCGGTACAGCGCGGCGAGATCGCTCTCGGTGACGGTATGCGGGGCGACCACCAGCAGCCGCTGCTGGGCGAACGCGCCGGCCACCAGGGCGGGGATATCGGCCTCGCCATAGCCAAGCGCGGCGATGCCCGAAGGCATTCCGGTGGCGCGCATCATGGCGATCAGCTTGTCGGCCAACAACGGGCCGGCATCCCGCGGACCGGCGCCCACGATGTCGACGCCCAAGGCGTCCGCCGCCTCCAGATGGCGCGCGGGCGCCGCCTGGGCGGTGAAGCGGAAGGCGGCCGGCGCGTTGACCACCACCGAGACGCCGTGCGGCGCGCCCTTCATGGCGTAGCCGGGCGCCTGCCAATCGTGCTTCAGCGCGGCCACCGAATAGGACATGGCGTGGGGGATGTGAACGCCGGCATTGCCGAAGGCCAGCCCGGCCAAGGTGGCCGCGAACATCAGCGCCTCGCGCGCCTCGCCGTCGGCGGGATCGGCCACGGCGCGCTCCAGATGGCGCGCCCCCAGGCGGATGGCTTGCAGGGCGCCCATGTCGCTCCACGGATTGGCGCCCTGATAGGGCGGGCGGGCGCCTTGGGGCCGCTCGCGGCTGGTATAGGGCCGCGCGGTGTAGCTTTCGATGGCGTGGGTCAGCACGTCGAAGCCGCACGAGGCGATCACCCCGGCCGGCAGCCCCGCCGTGGTGTCGGGATCGACCACCGCCAGCGTGGGCTTGAGGAAGGGCGACGAGATGCCCGTCTTCACCTTGCGCTCGATCAGGTCGAAGATGGCGACGCCGGTGCATTCGCTGCCCGTGCCGGCCGTCGTCGGGCAGGCGATGTGCGGGCGCAGCGGCCCCGGCACCGGCTTGCCCAGGCCGATCGGCGCGTTGACGTAGGCGAGCAGGGATTCGGGGTGGGTGGCCAGCAGATTGGCCGCCTTGGCGGTATCGATGGTCGAGCCGCCGCCGATCGAGACATAGCCGTCGAAGGCGCCATTGCGGGCGAAGGCGGCGGCTTCGGCGAAGCTTCGGTCGGTCGGCTCGACGCGCACCCCCGAGAACACCACGGCGTCGAGGCCGGCCTGCTTCAACGAGCCCAGGGCGCCCGCGAAAAACGACTCGCGCACCACCTGCGGATCGACGAACAGCGCCACCCGCCGCATGCCCAGCCGGCGGGCGTCCTCGCCCAGCTCGTCGAGCACGCCCGGCCCGATCTTCACCGCCGAGGCGGCCACCGTGAAGGCCGTCTCGCCGCCCCGCATCCGGTCGTAGTAGCGATGCCCGGTCATTTCCGCGTCCTCGCCGCGTGATGGATGAGGATCGCCGCGGTGGACGCCACGTTCAAGGACTGCACCCGGCCCGAGCCCGACACCGTGACGATTTCGTCGCAGGCCGCCAGGGTGGCCGGAGACAGGCCCTCCTCCTCGTTGCCCATCACCAGGACCAGCGGCTTGTCGGTGGGAATCTCCTCGATCGGCCGGCCGCGCCCCAGCACCGTGGCGACCACCCGGAAGCCCGCCTGACGCAGCTTCTGCAAGGCTTGCGGCATGGCGTGGGCGTGGCGCAGGGCGAGCCAGTCGAGACCACCCTCGGCCACCCGCCACGCCGCCTCGGAGGGATTGGCCTGGGCGGGATGGCCCGACAGGATCAGCGCGTCGAGGCCGAAGAACGACATGCTGCGGGCGATGGCCCCCAGATTGTGCGGGTTGGACACGCCGTCCAGCGCCACCAACGGCTTGCCCTCGCGCGCCCAGTCGCGGATTTCCGCCTGGGTCACCGGCGGCACCGAGGGCGGCGGCACCATGGCGACGATGCCGCCATTCAGCGCCGTTCCGGCGACCTTCGCCAATTCGTCCGAGGCAACGATGCGGAAGGGGCGGCGCATCTCGGTCATGCGGGCGCAGAACGGGCCGGCCGCCTCGGCCAGGCGGGCGTCGAGGAACAGGCGCTCGACATCCTCGGGGCGGCGCTCGAACACCGCCGCCACGGCCGACAGGCCGGCGACGCGGAAGAGATCGTCGCGCGAGGCGTTGCCGTCATGAATGGCGCGGGCGCCGTTCCCGTCCCGCGAGGGACGGGCCTCGGCGTCACGCGAGGGACGAGGACCCTTCCCATGACGCGGAGGCCGAGCGTCGCGCGAGGGGCGCCCGCGAGGGGCGTCGCCATCCCG
>JADFZP010000637.1 GCA_015232485.1 Alphaproteobacteria bacterium | reverse complement strand
GAAACTTGGTGGAGCCGATGGGAGTCGAACCCACGACCTCCGCAGTGCGATTGCGGCGCTCTCCCAACTGAGCTACGGCCCCGAAGCGGGGCGGATAATGAGTGGGTCGGGGGGCCGTGTCAAGGCCTACGGAAGGAGGCGGCCGGGTCGGCTCTTGCGCGTGGGGGCGTCTGCCGGTAGGTTTCACCATCCTGGAAAAAAACCCGAGCCCGCCCGATGGACGTGATCCTGATCCCTCTGCTCCAAATCGTCAACGTGGCGATCGATCTGTACATCTGGGCGCTGATCATTTCGGCGATTCTAAGCTGGCTGGTCGCCTTCAACGTGATCAACACCCATAACCGCTTCGTCTACCTCGTGCTGGATTTCCTCTACCGCGTGACCGAGCCGGCGCTGCGGCCGATCCGGCGGGTTCTGCCCAACCTCGGCGGGATCGATCTGGCGCCCTTGGCGCTGATCTTCATGCTGTGGTTCGTGCAGGGCGTGATCATGCAATTGGCGATGCAAATCCGGTGATCCCGCCCCTGGCCGAGGCCGAAGGCGGCGTTCGGCTGTTCGTTCGGCTGACGCCCAAGGCGTCGCGCAACCGCATCGAGGGCGTGGCGCCCAACGCGGGCGAGGGTGGAGGCGCGGTGCTCAAGGTCTCGGTGACCGCGGTGCCCGAGGCCGGCAAGGCCAATCAGGCGCTGATCGCCTTGCTCGCCAAGACGTGGAAGCTGCCCAAAAGCACCATCGAGATCGCGGCCGGCGCGACCGATCGGCGCAAAACGCTGTTCATCCGGGGCGAGTCCGCCAGCTTGCGCCAACGCCTGCAAACCCTGATCGAGGAACTGCCATGACCGAAGCCCGAATCATCGACGGCAACGCCAACGCCGCCGAGCTTCGCGACACCGTCGCCGGACTCGTCCGCGAATTGCGGGACTTCCACCACATGGTTCCCGGCCTCGCGGTGGTGCTGGTCGGAGACGACCCGGCCAGCCAAGTCTATGTGCGCAGCAAGAACAAGCGCGCCACCGAGGTCGGCATGCGCTCGTTCGAGCATTTCCTGCCCGCCGACACCACCGAGCACCAGCTTCTCACCCTGATCGAGGGGCTGAACGACGATCCCGCCGTCCACGGCATCCTGATCCAGCTTCCCCTGCCGCGTCACATCGACCAGCAGAAGGTGATCGAGGCGGTCGATCCCGAAAAGGACGTCGACGGCTTCCACCCCATGAATGTCGGGCGGCTGGCCACCGGCGGCCGCGCCCTGGTGCCCTGCACCCCCGAGGGCTGCCTTATGATGCTGAAGGACCAGCTCGTCACCCTGGACGGGCTGGACGCGGTGGTGGTGGGGCGCTCGAACATCGTGGGCAAGCCGATGGCCCAGCTTCTGCTGCGCGAGAATTGCACGGTGACCATCGCCCATTCGCGCACCACCGATCTGGCCGGCGTGTGCCGCCGCGCCGACATCCTGGTGGCCGCCGTCGGCCGGCCCGAATTCATCCGCGGCGAATGGATCAAACCGGGCGCCATCGTGATGGATGTCGGCATCAACCGCGTCACCGGCCCCGACGGCAAGAAACGTCTGGTCGGCGACGTCAACTTCGCCGAGGCGATGGAGATCGCCGGCGCCGTCACCCCGGTGCCGGGCGGAGTCGGCCCGATGACCATCGCGGTGCTGCTGCGCAACACCATGGTCGCCTGCTGCCGCCAATCGCGGGTCAAGCTGGCGCGGTGCGAGTGGATTTAGAGGGTTTTACTTCGGCTCCAGCCTAATCGCGCCGTCCAGCCTGAGCACGCAGCCGTTCAGCATCAAATTGCCGGCGATGTGCAGGACCAGGGCGGCGAATTCGGCGGGGTCGCCCAGGCGCGGCGGGAAGGGGGTCTTGGTCTCCAGGCTTTTGCGCACGTCGACGGACAGGCCGGCCATCATCGGCGTGCCGAACAGGCCCGGCGCGATGGCCGCCACCCGAATCCCTGAGCGCGCCAATTCGCGCGCCGCCGGCAGGGTCAGCGCCGCCACCCCGCCCTTCGAGGCGGCATAGGCGGCTTGGCCGATCTGGCCCTCGAAGGCGGCGATCGAGGCGGTGTTGACGATCACGCCGCGCTCGCCCTCGTCCAGCGGATCGTTGCCGGCCATCCGGGCGGCGGCGAGGCGCATGGCGTTGAACGTGCCGATCAGATTGACCTGGATGACCCGCGCGAAATCGTCGAGCGGCATCGGCCCGTCGCGCCCCACGATGCGGGCGCCGGCCACGATGCCCGCGCAGTTGACGCACAGCCGCAGCGGGCCGTTGGCCTCGATGGCGCGGTCGAAGGCGGCCGCCAAGCC
>JADFZP010000636.1 GCA_015232485.1 Alphaproteobacteria bacterium | reverse complement strand
CTCGGCCGCCGCCGCCTTCCTGACGCCCCACGCCGGCAACCTGCCCTACGAGGTCGCCGCGCTGGCGGTGATCGCCTGGGGGGCGCTGATCCAACTCGATTCGGCCGCCTTGACCACCGGGGCGGTGCAATCCGCCGAGCCGGGCCGCCAGGGCGCCACCATGGCGATGCACTCGCTGCTCGGCTTCTCGGCCGCCTTTCTGGGGCCGCTGGCGATCGGCGTGGTGCTCGACCAGGCGGGCGGCGGCGCCAGCTTGACCGCCTGGGCGCTGGCCTTCGGCTCGGTCGGCGCGGTGGCGCTGCTGGGGCCGCTGGCGATCCGGCTGGCGCGATGACGGTATCCGACCACGGAGAAGTGGTCGGGGATGTCTGATACTGGTCAACGAGTCTTGGATATCAGCGAAGAGCTTCCAGGATCGGATCTTCTTCGCCGCGCGAGCGCCCAGCCATTTTAGGGCGTTTGACTATGTTGGTAGGCTTGCTCGTTTCCACACTCAACCATGCCACCGCTGTTCGTGACAAGACGCTCCAAAGCTTGAGAAATAGACTTTCCCGACCATCCCAAAAGGAGGTGTTTTGCTTGTGGTACTGAACTTGGGATATCTGTGGGCTGAAAGGAGCCCCCACGGGGAAGGTCACCCCCGTTGCTTTCCCAGGATGTCGTGGTGAACTGGTGGCGATCATCAGGTCCGCCACCAAATCAATGTCCCAATCGGCGTTCCAAGCCGCTCCGGCTGTGGCCACCTCCAGATGAAGTGACAACATGGCGAAGCTTTTCTCGGAAACCTCGGTCAGACTATCCGTCCACCCCACGGCTTCCCCATGAAGCAGGGCCGCTTCAAAAGCTGTCGCAAAGCATGCCAAATCCGTCAGGGCATGGGCAGTTGCGCCATTTGCCATAAAACGAACGATGCTTGAGGGGTGGCTTTCGGGATGGACGATTGCTGATGAACGGCATGCACTCAGGCCAGCTTCAAGCTTGGGCATGAGGGCGAGGCATTCTTCAATGAATGCGCGCCGCTCGAGGGTATTTCCCGTGTTGGAAGGGACATCAGTCACAGACCAACATCCTCCCGTTCATACCAAGTTTACACCGCTCGAAGGGTGAACACGTCAGGGCCAAGCATATCGGCTTGCCTAAACCGTCACTGCGTCCGAGATCGCGTGATCAAGCTCGGATGCCGCCGAGGTGGTCCGTGCCTTGCGGTAGCGGTAAATGCCGTAACCGGCCGCGGCGATGACGCCGCCCACGATGGCGGGACCAGCCGCGCCGAGTCCCAAGCCAAGGCCCAAGCTCATGCCGGTGCCAGTCCATAAAGTGCCGACAGCGGCGGCGCCCTTGGTGGCGGCACCAGCGGCGGCACCCTTGGCGACCGAACCCGCCACAGCGGTTTTACCGGCGGTCTGCAATGCCACCGTCTGCATGGCTCCCTTGGCGGCGAGCGCGGTTCCGGCCGCGCCCTTGGCGGCGACACCAGTCACGGGATTGAGAACCAGGAACTTGCTCGTCGTACCGGCCATCATCGGAGATTCGCCAATGGCGAAGGTCTTGCCGACCAGCCACGGCATTTGCCCAGCTCCATGTTGAACCTTGAGAACCACCAGATCCTTCATGGTGGCGGCGGTTTCACCAACGGGCTGAAGGAAGAGCCAATTGGCGGCTCCATTCCCGGCGGCGGTGGTTTTCGCCACCATGAACGTCTTGCCGGCCATCATCTGGACCTGCCCGGCCTGTCTCGCGCCTTCGAGCTTCATCATGATCATGCCGTTCCCGCCACCCTGGGTGGCGGCGGCGGTCAGACCACCAGCGCCGGCGGCGCCCGCGGCAACGGCGGCGCCCTTTGCCGCGATACCGGCTTTGGGGCACAGCACCAGCCATTTGCCCACACCATCCGCGACGAGGGGGGCTTTTCCGATGGTGACGGTCTTGCCCACCATCCCCGACAACTGCGCGACCTGACTGGCGCCTTCCAATTTGAGGGCGACGGCCCCTTTTCCAACGGTAGCGCCGGCGGGGTTCAGGAACAACCAGTGCCCCATTCCATTTCCCGTCGCGGTAACTTGACCGACCGTGTAGGAATTTCCGGTCATCGACGACAGGAGAGCCGCCTGGGTGGTTCCCTCGACTTTGGCCATGATCATTTGATCAAGCATGCTAAACGCTCCCTATAAACCATGACGCAGAGCCGACTGAAAGAAGGCGGATAAACGCATATATCATGACACGGATGCCATCGCAAGCTGAGCGGTTACGTTGCCGCCGCCGTCCGCTTTCGTGCCCGAGTGGCCGCCAACTTGGATTCCGTGGAATGCTGAAGGTC
>JADFZP010000635.1 GCA_015232485.1 Alphaproteobacteria bacterium | reverse complement strand
GGAGCCCAGCACGGCCCACAGCGGCAGCACGGCGGCCACCAGCCCCAGCCCGCCGCCGCGCGGCGTGGGCACGGTATGGCTGGACCGCTCGTTGGGCTGGTCGAACACGGCGCGGCGGCGCAGCCAAGTGGTCACCGCGCCGGTCGCCGCCCAGGACAGGACCAGCGCCGCGACGAAGGCGGCCAGCGCGATCACGGCTCGAGCCTCGCCTTGAGATACGAGATCATCGGATAAAGCGCCGCCATCAGGGCGATCAGGAAGCCCCACTGCCCCTCGCGCCAGCCGCCCCGCGCGAAGAAGCATTTGAGGAAGCGCGACACCATCCGCCGCAAATTGTTGGCGAAGCCCCCGATATCGCCCGAGTCGCGCAGGTCGCGCGCCCGCGCCGAGGTATAGCGGTCAAGCCGGCGCAGCATGTCCGAGACGTCGCGATCGACCCAATGGGCGACGGCGTGGGCGGAGTCCAGCCAGCGCTTTTCGCCGGTCAGGGTCAGCGCCGGGTGGACCCGCTGGTCGCCCCAGCGCTTCGAGCCTTTCGAGAACAGGCAGGGCGCCGCACCCTTGCCCCACGATCCGCCCCAGCCGTGGCGCACCAGCCGCCGGCCGACGTAATTGTCGAAGCGCAGCAGGAACTGGCCGGGCGCCGCACCTTGGATGGCCTTGCGGATGTCGGCGGCCATTTCCGGCGGAACGTGCTCGTCGGCGTCGATTTCGAGAATCCATTGGCCCCGGCAGAACGAAATGCCGTCGTTGCGGCGCGGCCCCTCCAACTCCCAGGCGCCGACCAGCAGACGGGCGCCGAACTGAAGCGCGATCTCGCGCGAGCGGTCGGCGCAGCGATCAAGCACCACCACGATCTCGTCGGCGAAGCGAAGCCGTTCCAGGCAGGCCGCCAGCCTGTCCTCCTCGTCATGCGCCACCACCAGGGCCGAAAGCTGGATCATGGCGCCAGCCTCGCGAATTCGCGGGCCGCCTCGGCCCAGCCCCACACGCGCTGGGTGGCGAGGCAGGCGCGGTGTTGAGCGCGCCACAGCCCGTCATCGACCATCAGCGCCACGGCGGCGTCGGCGACGGCGTCGCGCGACGAGACGACATAGCCGGTCCTGTCGTTTCGGATACGTTCCGACATGCAGGCGATGTCTTCGACCACGCCCGGCACGCCCATCGCCTGGGATTCGGCGGCGGCGTTGCAGAAGGTCTCGCCCTCGTCGCCGCGATAGAGGAACACCCGCGCGCAGGCCAGTTCCTCGACCAGTTGGGGCTTGGGGACCGGGCCGCGCAACACCACGCCGAAATCGGCCAGCGCGGCGGCGCGCTCCAGCACCGGCGCCATGCGGTCGGTCTTGGCCGCCGCGCCATAGACGGCGGCCCCGGCGAAGACGTGCAGCTCGGCATGGGGTACCGCCGGGCGGATGCGCGCCTGCCAGATGTCGAGCAGCCAATCCAGCGAGCGCAAGGGGTTCGAGGTGAACACGGCGCGCGGCGGCGGCGGTTCGCGCGGGGCGGCGTGGCAGAAGGAGTCGGTGATGCCGTAGGGAATGATCACCCGCTCGCCACCCCGGCCGAGCGCCGGATAGGTCGAGGCGTGGCTGGCGCCGGAAAAGACGATCACCGGCTTGCGCCGCGCCAGACGGCGCTGAAACCGCAGTTTCAGCAGGTACTGGGCGGGGTTGTGGATCCAGAACACGCACCGCTTGGCGTCGGGGGCGAGATCCAGCAACTGCCAGCCGCGATTGGCGATGTAAAGGTCGGGGGCGGCCGGCAGTCCTTGCGACAAAGGCGCCCAGTGGACGCCGCGATGGGTGACCGGCTCATCGCAATTGTTGCGGACCTCGACGTGGTGGCCGCGCGCCGCCAGGGCTTGCGCCAGTTCGGCGAAGGCGGTCTCGGCGCCGCCCAGGGGCTGGGTTTCCAGCGTGCGGCCGTCGAAGCGGATGCCGCCATCGGTCATCACGATCAGGCTCAAGATTGGTTCTCCCACAGCGCGGTGGCCGCCTTGACCACCGCGTCGACGGTCAGGCCGGTCATCAGGCTGGTTTGGCCGCGATAATCGAAACCGGGGGCGCCGACCAGCGCCTCGTAGGATTCGGGGGTGCGCAACACGGCGGCGCGCGGCCCCCACGGCGCGTACAGCGCCTCGGGACTGGGGCCGAACAGGCCCAGCGTGGGGATGCCCATCGCCGCCGCCAGATGCATCAGCCCGGAATCGTTGCCGAGATACAGCGCGGCGCGCCCCAGGCAGGCCGCCACCTCGGCCAAGCCCGGCCCGCCGACCAGATCGAGGCGGCGCGCCGCGGGGATCGAGTCGAGCAATGGCATCGCCGCGTCG
>JADFZP010000634.1 GCA_015232485.1 Alphaproteobacteria bacterium | reverse complement strand
CTCGACACCGAATTGAAGGCCGCGGACTGGCGCAAGCTGGTCGGCGCCTACAAGGCCAAGGTCGAAGAGCAGTTGGGCCGCCCCTTCCCGCAGGACCCGCAGGACCAGCTTTGGGGCGCCATCGGCGCGGTGTTCGGAAGCTGGATGAACCAGCGCGCCATCACCTATCGCCGCCTGCACGAGATTCCCGCCGACTGGGGCACCGCCGTCAACGTCCAGGCCATGGTGTTCGGCAACATGGGCAACGACTGCGCCACCGGCGTGTGCTTCACCCGCGATCCCTCGACGGGTCGCAACATGTTCTACGGCGAGTATCTGGTGAACGCCCAGGGCGAGGACGTGGTGGCCGGCATCCGCACGCCGCAATACCTGACCAAGGCGGCGCGCGAGGAGGCCCATGCCGAGCTGCCCTCGATGGAAGAGGTGATGCCCGCCGTGTTCGCCGAACTCGACGAGGTGCGCCACACCCTTGAGAAGCACTACACCGACATGCAGGACATGGAATTCACCGTCCAGCAGTCGAAGCTGTGGATGCTGCAAACCCGCACCGGCAAGCGCACCGCCGAGGCGGCGCTGAAGATCGCCGTCGACATGTGCCACGAGGGCCTGATCGGCAAGGAAAAGGCGGTGCAGCGCATCGATCCGGGCGCGCTCGACCAGCTTCTCCACCCGACCCTCGATCCCAAGGCCAAGCGCGACGTGCTGGGCCGCGGCTTGCCGGCCTCGCCGGGCGCGGCGTCGGGCAAGGTGGTGTTCTCGGCCGACGACGCCGAGGTGTGGGCGCAGAAGGGCGAGAAGGTCATCCTGGTCCGCATCGAGACCAGCCCCGAGGACATCGGCGGCATGCACGTCGCCCAGGGCATCCTGACCACCCGCGGCGGCATGACCAGCCACGCGGCGGTGGTGGCGCGCGGCATGGGGCGGCCTTGCGTCGCCGGCTGTGGCGAGTTGCGCGTCGACTACGCGGCCAAGCGCTTCAAGGCCGGTGACCGGATCGTCAACGAGGGCGACGTCATCACCCTCGACGGCTCGACCGGCGAGGTGATGTCGGGCGCCGTTCCGACCATCCAGCCGGCGCTGACCGGCGACTTCGCGGCCCTGATGGTGTGGGTCGATGAAATCCGCACCATGAAGGTGCGCGCCAACGCCGAAACCCCGCTCGACGCCGCCACGGCGCGCAAGTTCGGCGCCGAGGGCATCGGGCTGTGCCGCACCGAGCACATGTTCTTCGATCCCAAGCGCATCATCGCGATGCGCGAGATGATCGTCGCCTCCGAGGAGTCCGGCCGGCGCACCGCGCTGGCCAAGCTGCTGCCCTTCCAGCGGCAGGACTTCGTCGATTTGTTCGAGATCATGGAGGGGCTGCCGGTCACCATCCGCCTGCTCGACCCGCCGCTGCACGAGTTCCTGCCCAATTCCGAAGACGAGATGAACGAGGTCGCGCGGGCGGCCGGCGTCGATCTCGCCACCGTGAAGGGCCGCACCGCGCAGCTTCATGAAAGCAACCCGATGCTCGGCCATCGCGGCTGCCGCCTGGGCATCACCTATCCCGAAATCTACGAGATGCAGGCCCAGGCCATCTTCGAGGCGGCCATCCTGCTCGCCGACAAGGGCCAGACCGTGGTGCCCGAGATCATGGTTCCGCTGGTCGGCACCAAGAAGGAACTGGACCTGATGAAGGCCAGCATCGACAAGGTCGCCCAGCGGGTGTTCGCCGAGAAGGGCAAAAGCGTGCCCTATCACGTCGGCACCATGATCGAACTGCCGCGCGCCGCCCTTCGGGCCGGCGACATCGCCGCGACCGCCGAATTCTTCAGCTTCGGCACCAACGACCTGACCCAGACCACGCTGGGCATGTCGCGCGACGACTCGGCGCCCTTCCTCGAGGTCTATCGCCAGAAGGGCATCTACGAGCACGACCCCTTCGCCAGCCTGGACCAGGAAGGCGTCGGCGAAATGATCCAGATCGCCGCCGAGCGCGGCCGCAAGACCCGCCCCGACATCAAGCTGGGCATCTGCGGCGAACACGGCGGCGACCCCGCCTCGATCGCCTTCTGCCAGACGGTCGGGCTGGACTACGTGTCCTGCTCGCCCTACCGCGTCCCCATCGCCCGCCTCGCCGCCGCCCAGGCGGCGCTGGGCGTCAAGGCGTCGTCGACGGCCTGAGGGCGACGACGGGGACTGAGAATCAAGCCAGCCTGGAGCGATCCAGGCTGGCTTTTATTTTGGCCCTTACACAAACCCACAACCATGGGTATGGTAATGGCGCCCCGCGCTACAGGCAACCTCCCACGCCGTCATGCCCGGACTTGATCCGGGCATCCACATGA
>JADFZP010000633.1 GCA_015232485.1 Alphaproteobacteria bacterium | reverse complement strand
ATGGTCGCTCGACCTGGAAGACGTTCATCTAAACATCGAGAAGCGCCTGACCGCGATCGTCGGCGATGCGCCCGCCGCCTTGACCGAAATCTGCGGCGCCGTCGTGACGGCGGCGCCCAAGCTCAGCGCGTGGTGCGGCTGGCGCAAGGCGCGCGGCCAAGCCTCGGTCGCCGGGTTGGGGCCGCTGGTCGCCGGGATGGAAAGCGGCATGGTGGCGCCGGGCGGCGCCCGCCGATGCTTCGAGGTGGATTACGCCCGCTGGTGGTTGGACGAGTTGGTCGAAGGGGACGCCGTGCTGCGCGACTTCGTGTCCGCCCGCCACGAGAGTCGGATCGAGGCGTTCAAGGCCCTGGACGACCACTTCAACCAACTGACCCGCGCCCACATCCGCGCCCGTCTTTGCGCCGACCTGCCGGACCCCGAGACCACCGCCAGAAGCTCGGGCTGGGGACTGCTCAAAAAGGAAATCCTGAAGAAGAAGCGGCACATTCCGCTGCGCGCCCTGCTGTCGGGGATGGCGGACGCCTTGCCCAGCCTTACCCCCTGTCTGCTGATGAGTCCGCTGTCCATCGCCCAATACCTATCGGCGGAGACGGCGATCTTCGACGTGGTGGTGTTCGACGAGGCCTCGCAGATCCCGGTATGGGACGCGGTCGGCGCCATCGCGCGCGGACGTCAGGTGGTGATGGTCGGCGATCCCAAGCAATTGCCGCCCACCAGCTTCTTCGGTCGTTCCGAGGAGGACGCCGACGACGATGTCGATCTGGAAGGCGACATGGAATCGATCCTCGACGAGTGCATCGGCGCCAATCTGTCGACGCTCGCCCTGGATTGGCATTACAGGTCGCGCCACGAAAGTCTGATCGCCTTCTCGAACAGCCGCTATTACGGCGGCCGGTTGGTCACCTTCCCCTCGCCGGTCACCAACGATCGGGCGGTCAGTTTCCACCTGGTGCGCGACGGCGTGTACGAGAAGGGCGGTGCGCGCATCAACAAGCCGGAAGCCTTCGCGCTGATCGCCGATCTGGTTGGGACGCTGAAGGATCCCGCGTTCGTGGAGGCCGGGCTGACCGCCGGCGTCGTGACCTTCAACGCCGAGCAGCAGAAGCTGATCGAAGATCTGCTGGACGAGGAGCGGCGCAAGGATCCCGGGCTGGAGCCGTTCTTTTCCGAAGACGTTCTCGAACCGGTGTTCGTCAAGAACCTTGAGAACGTGCAGGGCGACGAGCGCGACGTGATGTATTTCTCGATCACCTACGGCCCGGACCGCACGGGCGCGGTGTCGATGAATTTCGGCCCGATGAACAAGACCGGGGGCGAGCGGCGCCTGAACGTCGCCGTCACCCGCGCGCGGCATGCGTTGAAGGTTTTTTCGAGCCTGTCGCCCGATCGGATCGACCTCAGTCGGACCAAGGCCGAGGGCGTGAAGGATCTGAAGCACTTCCTGGAGTTCGCCGAGCGTGGCCCCCGCGCCCTGGGCGAGGCGGTGTTCGGCACCGTGGGCGATTACGACTCGCCATTCGAAAAGGCGGTGGCCGAGGCGCTGGACGATCGCGGCTGGAGGATTCATCCCCAGGTGGGGGTGTCGCGGTTCCGCATCGATCTGGGCGTGGTCGACCCCGACGCCCCGGGGCGCTATCTGGCCGGAATCGAGTGCGACGGCGCCACCTACCATCGCTGCGCCACCGCCCGAGACCGCGACAAGCTGCGCGAGCAGGTGCTGCGCGGCCTGGGCTGGGAGATCGCGCGCATCTGGTCGACCGACTGGTGGTTGGACCGCGCCGGCGCCTTGGACAAGGTCGACGCCCGCCTGACCGAGCTGCTGGCCGCCGCGCGGACGCGCCGCGCCGAGGAGGAACGGGCTCGGGCCGAAGCGGTGGAGATCGCCGCCGTCCTCGAAGACGAGCCAGTCCCCCCGATCCCGGACGCGCACGAAGAAACGGCGGCCTTCTTCATCGAGGCGGATCTGAGCGCCGTGGCGGTCGCCGACCCGGACGCCTTCGCGGAAGCCCGCTATGACGGCACCTTGTTGTTGATGATCAGAGCGGTGGTCGAGACCGAAGGCCCGTTGCGCGAAGACGTGCTGGCCAAGCGCATCGCCCGCGCCCACGGCTGGGCCCGGACGGGCGCCCGGATCCAGCAGCGGGTCGTGGACCTCGCGACCCGCGAGTTCGAGGCGGTGCGCGAGGGCGACGCCCACTTCGTGTGGCCCAAGGGCGCCGACCCGTCCCACTGGCCGGCCTTCCGCCGGCCGGCCGGCGGCGAGCCGCGTCCGGTCGACGAGATCGCGCTTGCCGAATTGGCCGCCCTGGCCCGCGAGGTGCGGTCGGACGGCCTGG
>JADFZP010000632.1 GCA_015232485.1 Alphaproteobacteria bacterium | reverse complement strand
CGCCCTCACCTTGACATACGAGCCGGGGGCGTTCTCGATCGGCGCCAAGCCACCCGTGACGGGATCGCGGGCGGGGACCTGCTTGCCGGCCGTCTTGGCGACCCAGGCCTGCCAGTCGGTCCACCATGAACCGTCGACCTGCTTGGCGCCCTTCAGCCAGGCGTCGGCGCTCTTGGGCTTCTTCGAGTTGACCCAGTAGCAGTACTTGTTGGCGGCGGGCGGATTGACCACGCCCGCGATGTGGCCCGAGGCCGACAGCACGAACTTCACCGGCCCCGAGAAGACCTGGGTGGCCGAGTAGGTCGAAATCCAGGGCGCGATGTGGTCTTCGCGGGTCGACAGCAGATAGGACGGCACCGCGATGGTGCGCAGGTCGATCGGCACGCCGGCCAGGGTGACCCCGCCCGGCTCGATCAGCTTGTTTTCCTGATACATCTTGCGCAGGTAAAAGCTGTGCATGGCGGCCGGCATGCGCGTCGAGTCCGAGTTCCAGTACAGAAGGTCGAACGGGAACGGGTCTTTGCCCAGCAGGTAGTTGTTGATCACGAACGACCAGATCAGGTCGTTGGCGCGCAGCATGTTGAAGGTCGACGCCATTTCGCTGCCGTCGAGATAGCCGCGCTGGTTCATCTTCTCTTCGATCGCCTCGAGCTGCGCCTCGTCGATGAACACGCCCAGTTCGCCCGATTCCGAGAAGTCGGTCATGGTGGTCAGGAAGGTGGCGCTGACGATGCGGTCGTCGCCCTTGGCCGCCATATAGGCCAGGGTGGCGGCCAGCAGCGTGCCGCCCAGGCAGTAGCCGACCGCGTCGACCTGACGCTCGCCGGTCGCCTGATGGATCGCGTCGAGGGCGGCCAGGGTGCCTTCGAGCATGTAGTCCTCGAAGCCCTTGGCGGCCAGATTGGCGTCGGGGTTGACCCACGACACCACGAACACGGTGTGGCCCTGGTCGACCGCCCATTTGATGAACGAGTTCTTGGGCCGCAGGTCCAGGATGTAGAACTTGTTGATCCACGGCGGCACGATCATCAGCGGCTTTTCGAACGCCGTCTCGGTGCTGGGCGTGTACTGGAGAAGCTGCATCAGGTCGTTCTGGAAGACCACCTTGCCGGGGGTTACGGCGATGTTCTCGCCGACCTTGAAGGCGTCCAGATCGGTCATCCGGATCTGCAGCTTGCCCTTGCCGCGCTCCAGATCCTCGAGCAGGTTGTTCAAGCCCTTGACCAGATTCTCGCCGCCGCTTTCGATGGTGGCGCGCAGCACCTCGGGATTGGTCATCACGAAGTTGCTGGGGGCCATCGCGTCGACGAATTGGCGCGTGTAGAAGTCGACCTTGCGGGCGCTCTGTTCGTCCAGCCCCTCGACGTCGCCCACGACGCGCTGCATCCAGCGGGCGGTCAGCAGGTAGGACTGCTTGATGAAGTCGAAGACCTCGTTGTCCTGCCAAAGCTCGTCCTTGAAGCGGCGGTCGCCCTTGTCCGGCTCGACCACCGGGGCGGCGTCGTCGCCCATCAGGCGGCGCGCCGTGTTCTGCCACAGCGACATGTAGCCTTGCCACAGCGAGACGTGCGCCTCGACCATCTTCGCCGGATCGGCCATCATGCGCGCCGTCATCTCGAGGAAGGCGTTGCCGATGTTCAACGGATCGGGGGAGGGCAGGGAATGATCGTTCGCCTGCCGCATCAGGAAGTCGTTGACGATCCGCTGACTGCGTTCGGCGATGTTGGTCATCGCGCGGGACAGTTCGGCCGGGTCGATCATCTTGGCGTCGGCGGCGGTCTCATCGGCCATGGCTTGATCCTTTGGCGTTGGGCTTTGTCTGCGTCGCTCATCTTACGCGGTCCGGCGGGTGGCGCCCCTACGCCCATCGGCCCCTGGGCAGCGGTCCCGATGACCTATATACTTTCCGGATGGCCGCTGATAAATCTCGCAACGGCGAAATAGCAGGCCAACGCTAAAGAATCAATTGACCCGTCGAGGAACGGCCGGAGCGATGCAGCAAGCTAATTTGGTTGGGCGCCGGGATCAAGCGATGGTTCGCGCGCCTCTGTGCATGGTGGTCATGCTCGTGTTGCTGGGCGGCTGCTCGTCTGTACCGAAGGCGGTCAACCCGGTCCACTGGTACGATTCGGTTGTCGGATCGGGTGGCGAGGCCAAATCGGCCGACGACTCCGCTGGTCAGCCGTTTCCCTCGCTCTCATCGGTCCCCGAGCGCCCCGCGCCGACGCCCATCGAGGAACGCGCCGACGTGATGGAGGGGCTGGTCGCCGATCGCGAGAACGCGCGCCACGTCGGCGAACCGCGCCGCGAGGCTCCGGCCCGCCCGACCGCCGCCGCCGCCGCG
>JADFZP010000631.1 GCA_015232485.1 Alphaproteobacteria bacterium | reverse complement strand
GCGTGAAAGGCGGTGATCGAGCCCTTCATGCTTTGAAAGAACGTGTCGCTCCGCCCCGCCAGCCCCAGGCTCGACGCCACGAAGCCGGCCAGATTGGCGCCGGCCTGCCGGGCTTGCCCCCAGCCCAGCGCGGCGCCCGACAGGGCGGTGTCGAGCGGCTCGATCCATCGGGCGCGGCGTTGCACGGTCAGCCGGTCGGTCAGCATGTCGGCGACGGCCAGCCCGTCCTCGAACAAGGCGGCCAGCCGCCAGACGGGAAACGGCCGTCCGGGAGCGAAATGCAGCCGGGCCGGCGCGGTCGCGCAATCCAGGGCGACCTCCAGCCAGGGATGGAAGGGAACACCCGGCGCCAAATCGCGCGGCGCTCCGGCCATCGCCTTGAAATCGCGCGCCGGCCCGGCCAGGGCGTCGATCTGCGACAGCGGATGGATCGCCTGTTCCAGCAGCAGGTTGAGCGGCTGGCGGAACATCCAATGGCCGAACCGCCGCGCCGCCAGTTGCCGCAGGGGCATGGCGTACAGGCAATCGACCTGGACCAGCCCGCCCAGGCTTCCGTTCTCGGCCAGCTGGCGCAGGCGCAGGAAGGCCGGATGGTGAAGGAAGTTCTGGTTGACCCACAGCCGCGCGCCGCCCGCCTCGATGAGGGCGTCGCATTCGGCGGCGCTCGCCGCCATGGGCTTTTCGACCAGCACGGAGAGGCCGGCTCGCAGGAAGGGCAGCGCCAGTTCGGCATGCAGCGGCGGCGGCGACAGAACATGGACGCAATCGACGCCGCCCGCCGCGAGGGCCGTCGCCACGTCGGCATGGATGGCGGGAATGTCGAAACGTCGGGCCAACGTCTGCGCGGCGCGGGCGTCGGGATCGACGGCCGCCTGGATCGACACGCCGGGCATGCCGGCCAGCACCTCGGCATGGGTGGCGGCGATGACGCCGGCTCCCACCAGGCAGACCCGTCGCGGCTTTGCGCCACCTGCGACGGTCGAAGAGAGGCGAGGGCCGAGCGAGGTCATGGCTTCACCGCGGGCGGGGGATAAGGGTTGGGAGATGCGCACTCGCGGCGCGCGGGCAAGGGAGACCACGCGAACGAGGCATGCCCATCACTCCAAATGGGCAGCGGACCCCTCCCTCTGCCCGTCGCGCCGGAACGGCCGGCCAAGGCATGATCCGCGGCCATGGAAATCGCCTTTGAACCGCCCGGAGACTGGCTTGCGAGCGCGTGGCGCGATCTCGAGGCGCGGGCGCGGCCGTCGTTCTTCCTGTCCTGGGACTGGATGGGCTGCTGGCTGGCCGAGGCGCGCCCCGACGCCTTGGCCGTGGTGGCGCGCCATGGCGGGCGCATCGTCGGGCTGGCTTTGGTGGGGCGGGCCGGGCGCCATCTGCTGCTCGGCGAAACCGGCGATCGGACGCGCGACATGCTGACCATCGAGTTCAACGGCTTCCTCGCCGAGCCGGCCCATGCCGAGGCGGTGGCGCGGGACGGCCTGCGCCGGCTGATCGCCGAACGCCGCCCGCTGCACCTGTCGGGGATCGGCGAGGACTTGGCCGCCCTGGCCGGCGGCTTGTGCCCGCGCGTCCGGCTGCGCGCCCGCAAGGGCTGCCCGTTCATCGACGTCTCGGCCGATCATCTGGAGCGGCTGGGCCGCAACACGCGCCAGCAGGTGCGGCGCTCGATGCGCCTGTTCGAGGACGAGAACGGCCCGCTGGCGTTGGAGCCGGCCGAGACGGTCGCCCAGGGGCTCGACTGGCTGGATGGGATGGCTTCGCTGCATCAGGCCCGCTGGCGGGCGCGCGGCCAGCCGGGCGCCTTCGCGCAGCCGTTTTTCGGCCGCTTCCATCGCCGTTTGATCGCGGCGGCTTTGCCGCATGGGAAGATCGACCTCCTCCGCCTGCGCGCCGGCTCCCGCACTTTGGGATATCTGTACAACCTGCGCCAGGGTGGCGAGGTCTATGCCTACCAGAACGGCTTCGACTATTCCGCCGACGCGCGGCTGAAGCCGGGGCTGGTGGCGCATTGCCTGGCGGTGCGCCGTTACGCGGCGATGGGGCTGTGGCGCTACCACCTGATGGCGGGCGAGAGCCGCTACAAAGCCAATCTCGCCACCGGCTTTTCCAGTCTGGCGTGGTTGACCCTGTTGGATGGCGGTCTCATGTCCCGGGTGGAGCACTGGTTGCGGGCGGCGAGGGACGGGCTAAGGCGATGAAGATTCTCTACCATCACCGCACGTTGTCGAGGGACGGCCAGGACGTCCACATCGCCCAGATGGTCGCCGCGCTCGAACGGCGCGGTCACGAGTTGATCGTGGTCGGCCCGGCCGCCGACGAGGGCGGGCGCGGCGAGCGGCGGGTC
>JADFZP010000630.1 GCA_015232485.1 Alphaproteobacteria bacterium | reverse complement strand
CCCCCTGCTCGGCCGGCGCCGCGGCGGCTTTGGCGACCGTGGCTTGAGGGGCGGCCGCCGATGGCGGGGTCGGCGCGAGCTGGGTGGGCGCGGGCGAAGGGGACGCGGCCATGCCCATCTGGGCGAGATTCTGGCGCGCCACCTCGGTGATCGGCTGATCGCGCATCCCGGCGCCGACCGCCACGGTGCCTTGCGGCTGGGCGGCGAGGATGGCCTCGTAATAGCCGCGCGCCCGATCGAAATGCCCCATCCGCTGATGGATCAGGGCCATCGCCAGCAACGCGTAGGGATCGTTGGGGGTGGTGCGCAGGGTGTCGGCGGCGCGCTGCTCGGCCACGGCGTAGTCGCCGCGCGTCAAGGCGGCCAAGGCGAGATCGCCGTCGCCGCGCGCCTCGGTATCGCCCCAAGTCATGCCGCAGCCGGACAAACCCAGCATGGCTGCCGCGAGAAACACCCTTACTCGCACGGTCTTCCCCACGCGCGCACTCCCATCCATTCGTAGCCGATGACGACTTTGACAAAGAACCATGTCACGCGCAACCTTGGGCCAGTCTCCAAATCGCTAAATGGTGTCGGGTATGACCGCGCGGGAAACCGAATTGAAGTTGATGGTCGAGCCCGGCCGACTGATCCGGATGCGTGACCATCCCGCCGTGCGGGCCCAGCGTCTGGATCGCCCCGCGACCCGTCGACAGGTCACCACCTATTTCGACACCCCCGAGCGGCGACTGCGCGAAATGGGTCTGGCGCTGCGGGTGCGCGAGATGGGCGCTCGTCGCATTCTCGGCCTGAAGGATGGCGGCGACGCGCTTTCCGGCGCGGTTTCGCGCCGCGAGTGGGAAGTCGACACGGCCGGCGCGGCGCCCGATCCGGCGTTGCTGGAGCAAAGCCCCTTCGCGTCGGCCTTCGCCGATCCGGCCGTTCTCGCCGCGCTGGCGCCGATTTTCCGCACGGAAGTGACACGCACCCTGCTCCGCCTGGGCGGCGCCGGCTGGGAGGTCGAGCTTTGCCTCGACGAGGGCGAGATCAAAGCGGGCGATCGCCGCGCCGCGATCGCCGAGGCCGAATTCGAGTTGAAGCGGGGAGACACCGCGCGGCTGTTCACGCTCGCCCGCGACCTGCTCGGCGATGACGGGGCGGTGATCGGCACGGTCAGCAAGGCCGAGCGCGGCTACGCCCTGGCCGATGGCCGCACCTTCGGGCCGCGCAAGGCGGCCGCCTCGACCGTGACCCGGGGGATGAGCGCCGACGACGCCTTCCGCGCCATCGCGCGGGGCTGCCTTGGCCATCTGCTGACCAATCAGGCGCCGTTCCTGGACAATGGCGATCCCGAGGCGCTGCACCAGATGCGGGTCGCCTCGCGCCGCCTGCGCTCGGCCTTGAAGGTGTTCGGCGCGCTGGTGCCGGCGGCCAGCCTGGGACCGCTGGGCGACGAGATGCGTTGGCTGGCCGGTCTGCTTGGCCCGGCGCGCGACATGGACGTGTTCGTCGCCGAGATCATCGACCCGGTGCGGACCGCCCTGCCCGACGAGCCGGCGCTGCTCGCCTTGCGGGACGTCTTCGAGCGGCGCCGCGCCGGTTTCGCGGAGCAGGCGCTAACCGCCGTGCGGACGGCGCGCTTCGCCCGCTTGATGCTCGACCTGGGCGCCTGGATCGAGGGAGGCGGCTGGCATTCGCCGGACCAACCCGCCCCGCTTCACGCCGACGATTTCGCCCGGCCGGTGCTCATGCGGCTGCATCGCAAGTTGCGCAAGGCCGGCCGGCGCCTCGAAACGCTCGCCCCGGCCGAGCGCCACCGGGTCCGCATCCTGGTCAAGAAGCAGCGCTACGCCGGCGAATTCTTCGCGCCCTTGTGGGGCGCCAAGGCCAGCCGCCGCTATCTCGGAGCACTGGCGCGGCTACAGGACGTGCTGGGCGAAATGAACGACATCGAGGTGGCGCGCCCGCACCTGCCGCCCTCTCCCGCCGCCGCCGACCTGCCCCCGCTGGGCGCCGGCCTGGTGATGGGCTGGCACGCCGCCCGCGCCGAATCGCTGCGCGCCACCATGCTGGACGCCTGGGCCGATTGGGTCGCCGCCGATCCATTCTGGGAGGGCTGAGCGGGCGGCGCTCGCTTGCGCGGGCTCGGCCGCCGCCCCAGATGACCGACATGAAATGGCTGCTGTGGCCGGGTGACCGAATCTGCGACGCGCTTGGCCTGCGCGACCCCGACGATCGTCAGACGTTGCGCCTGTTCGCCAACACCGTCGTGTGGAGCGCGGTGATCGTGCTGGTGGCGCTGATCGTCGCGTAAATTTGGCTGGGCGAACCTTCAGTCTTCCAGCTTCTTTTCGTCAAGCTGGTCCGCCT
>JADFZP010000629.1 GCA_015232485.1 Alphaproteobacteria bacterium | reverse complement strand
GCCGCCGCGCTGGACCGCGCCGTGGCGGCCGGCGGCCACGGGCTGATCGCCGAGATCAAGAAGGCGTCGCCCTCGGCCGGGTTGATCCGTCCCGATTTCGATCCCCCGTCGCTGGCCCGCGCCTATGCGCAGGGCGGCGCGTCCTGCCTGTCGGTGCTGACCGACGCCAAATATTTCCAAGGCGCCGACGACTTTCTGGTGGCGGCCCGCGAGGCGGTGCCCCTGCCCGCCCTGCGCAAGGATTTCATGATCGATTCCTGGCAGATCGACGAGGCGCGGGCGCTGGGCGCCGACTGCATCCTGGTCATCATGGCCTGCCTCGACGACGCCCAGGCTCGCGACTTCGAGGACCATGCCATGGGGTTGGGCATGGACGTGCTGATCGAGGTTCACGACGCGGCCGAGATGGAGCGGGCGCTGCGCCTGCGCTCACCGCTGGTCGGGATCAACAACCGCGACCTCAAGGCGATGCGCACCGACCTCGCCACCACCGAGCGGCTGGCGCCGATGGTGCCGCCCGGCCGCGTGGTGGTCGCCGAAAGCGGCCTCAACACACCCGCCGACCTGGCCCGCATGGCGCGAGCGGGCGCCAAGCGCTTCCTGATCGGCGAGTCGCTGATGCGCCAGGGCGACGTCGAGGCCGCCACCCGCGCGCTGCTGGGAAACCATGGCTGAACTCACCCATTTCGACGCCCAGGGCAACGCCCACATGGTCGACGTCTCGGACAAGGACGTCACCGAGCGGATCGCGGTCGCCAAGGGCAGCATCTTCATGCGGCCCGAGACCATGGCGCTGATCCTGGCCGGCGGCGTCAAGAAGGGCGACGTGCTGTCGGTGGCCCGGCTGGCCGGCATCATGGGCGCCAAGCGCACCCCGGATTTGATCCCGCTGTGCCATCCGCTGGCGCTGACCTCGGTCGCCGTCGAATTGACCTGCGACGCGGCCCGCGACGCCGTCGACATCACCGCGACCTGCAAGCTGAAAGGCCGCACCGGCGTCGAGATGGAGGCGCTGACCGCCGTCTCGGTGGCGGCGTTGACCGTCTACGACATGTGCAAGGCGGCCGACCGCACCATGCGAATCGCCGACATTCGCCTGATCCACAAAAGCGGTGGAAAATCGGGGGCCTTCGACGCCCCCTGAGGCTACCTCTTTCGATGCGACCCCCTTGACGCGCGCCGGGAACTAAACTAGAACATAAGCCATGTTTTGGATTTGTTCCATGGCTGGTGGCAGCCCACCCGGGGGAGGGCCAAGATGTTGACGCGCAAACAATATGAGCTTCTGCTGTTCATCGACCGCAAGCTCCGCGCCGAAGGCGTGTCGCCCTCGTTCGACGAGATGAAGGAGGCGTTGGGCCTCAAGTCGAAATCGGGCATCCACCGTTTGATCACCGGGCTCGAGGAGCGCGGCTTCATCCGCCGCCTGCCCCACCGGGCGCGCGCCCTGGAAGTGCTGCGCCTGCCCGAGAACAACGCGCCCGCCGCCCCGCCCCCCGTCCCCGCCGAGCCGTCGCCGCGCGTGTCGTTCAAGCCGAACGTCATCAAGGGCGACTTCCGCGCCGCCTTCTCGGGCGCCGCCGCCTCGGGCGAGGCGACGGCGGTGGCCGTGCCGCTCTACGGCAAGATCGCCGCCGGCACCCCGATCGAGGCCTTGCGCGACAACACCAATTCGGTCGAGGTTCCGGCCGGCATGCTGGGCACCGGCGAGCATTACGCGCTGACCGTCGACGGCGACTCGATGATCGAAGCCGGCATCTTCGACGGCGACACCGTGGTGATCCGCCAATGCGAGACCGCCGAGAACGGCACCATCGTGGTCGCGCTGGTCGACGACCACGAAGTAACCCTCAAGCGCCTACGCCGCAAAGGCGCCTCGATCGCCCTGGAGCCCGCCAACCAGAAATACGAAACCCGCATCTTCGGCCCCGACCGCGTCAAGGTGCAGGGCCGTCTGATCGGATTGATGCGGCAGTATTAGGGGAGTGGCCCTGCGGTCGAAGGGTACGGCGCTCGCCTCCTCTCCACTCGTCTGACCGGACTTGATCCGGCCATCCACGCGGCCCCGTGGTGGATGCCCGTGTCAAGCACGGGCATGACGGCGAAGGGTACGGTGCTCGCCTCCTCTCCACTCGTCATGGCCGGACTTGATCCGGCCATCCGTGGTGGATGCCCGTGTCAAGCACGGGCATGACGGCGAAGGGTACGGTGCTCGCCTCCTCTCCACTCGTCATGGCCGGACTTGATCCGGCCATCCGTGGTGGATGCCCGTGTCAAGCACGGGCATGACGGCGAAGGGTACGGTGCTCGCCTCCTCTCCACTCGTCATGGCCGGACTTGATCCGGCCATCC
>JADFZP010000628.1 GCA_015232485.1 Alphaproteobacteria bacterium | reverse complement strand
TACTCCGCCGCGCTGGCGTCCTTCAGCCGCTCGATGCGGGCGCCGCAGGCGGCGAGTTTTTCCTCCAGGCGTTCGTAGCCGCGATCGAGATGATAGATGCGGTTGACCACCGTCTCGCCCTCGGCGGCCAGGGCGGCCAGCACCAGCGAGGACGAGGCGCGCAGGTCGGTGGCCATCACCGGGGCGCCGGACAGGGCGGGCACGCCGCGCACGATGGCCGAGGCGCCGTGGACGTTGACGCGGGCGCCCATGCGGGCCAGTTCGGGAACGTGCATGAAGCGGTTCTCGAAGATCGTCTCGGTGATCATCGAGGCGCCCTTGGCGGTGGCCATCAGGGCCATCAACTGGGCCTGCATGTCGGTGGGGAAGCCGGGATAGGGCTCGGTCATGATGTCGACGCCTTGCAGGTCGATGCCCTTGGCGTCGACCAGCAGGCCGCGCGCCGTGGCCTCGATGCGCACGCCGGCCTCGACCAGCACCTTCTCGACGGCGCGCATCAGGTCGCGGCGGGCGCCGACCAGTTCCAGGCGGCCCCGTGTGATGGCGGCGGCGACGGCGTAGGTGCCGGCCTCGATGCGGTCGGGCACCACCGAGTATTCGGCGCCGTGCAGGCGGGGCACGCCCTGGATGCGGATGGTGCCGGTGCCGATGCCCTCGATCTTGGCGCCCATGGCGACCAGGCAATCGGCGAGATCGCAGACCTCGGGCTCGCGCGCCGCGTTGGCCAGCACGGTCTCGCCGTCGGCCAGGGCGGCGGCCATCAGCAGGTTCTCGGTTCCGCCCACGGTGACCTGCTCGAAGATGATGTGGGCGCCCTTCAGGCGGCCCTCGACGCGGGCGTTGATATAGCCCTCTTGCAGATCGATGCGGGCGCCCATCTGCTCCAGCGCCTTGAGGTGCAGGTCGACCGGCCGCGTGCCGATCGCGCAGCCGCCGGGCAGCGAGACCCGCGCCTGACCGCAACGCGCCAGCAGCGGCCCCAGCACCAGCACCGAGGCGCGCATCTTGCGCACCAGATCGTAGGGCGCCGTGGTGTTGGTGATCTCGGGCGCGGTCAGTTCCAGCACCCGGCCGGTGTGGCCGCCATTGGCGGCGTCGCCGTTCATCGCCAGACGCACGCCATGCTGGGCGAGCAGATTGGCCATGGTGGTGATGTCGACCAGATGCGGCAGGTTCGACAAGGACAGCGTCTCGTCGGTCAGCAGGCAGGCCGGCATGAGGGCGAGCGCGGCATTCTTGGCGCCGCCGATGATGATGGTGCCGTCGAGCGGCCGGCCACCGTGGATGCGGATGCGATCCATTCCGGACTTTCCTGCTGGAGAAAGGGTCAGAGCTTGGGCAGCGTGACGCCGCGCTGGCCCATGTATTTGCCGGCGCGGTCGGCGTACGAGACCTCGCACGCCGTATGGGCCTTGAGGAAGATGAACTGGCAGGCGCCTTCCTCGGCGTAGATGCGGGCGGGCAGCGGCGTGGTGTTCGAGAATTCCAGCGTGACGTGCCCCTCCCACTCGGGTTCGAGCGGCGTGACGTTGACGATGATGCCGCAGCGGGCATAGGTCGACTTGCCCAGGCAGATCACCAGCACGTCGCGCGGGATGCGGAAGAACTCGACGGTGCGCGCCAGCGCGAAGCTGTTGGGCGGGATGACGCAGACGTCGGTGTCGCGGTCGACGAAGCTCTTGGGCGAAAATTCCTTGGGATCGACGATCGCCGAATCGACATTGGTGAAGATCTTGAACTCGCGACTGACCCGCGCGTCATAGCCATAGGACGACAAGCCGAACGAGATCACGCCCTCGCGCTGCTGCTTCTCGGTGAAGGGCTCGATCATGCCCTTGTCGCGCGCCATCTCGCGGATCCAGGTGTCGGGCATGACGGACATCGAAGGGCCTCCTCGTCGCGGGAACGCCCCTAATTACCCCATTGGGGGAAGCCGGAACAAGCCGAATGCCGTCACGCGCCCGAGGTATCGGGTTCGCGCTCGCCCGGCTCGACGGCCTCGGGGGCGCCCGCCTCGGGCTCGCGGCGCGCCCGCGCCTGATCCTTCCGCTTGCGCAGATTGTCGCGCAAAGCCTTGGCCAGCCGGTCGCTCTGATCGCCCTCCCGCTTGTCGCCCCGCATTTTGCCCTTGATTTCCAAGACGCGCCGAGCGATATGGTGCGCGCCCCGAGGATGGCGCGTCAAGCGCACCGCCGGTGGCCGGAAGACCCTTGCACCGCCCGCCCAAGCTATGGCAAGGTGCGCGCCTTCCGAAGATACGGAATACCGAGTTTCGCTGCCGTAGCTCAGTCGGTAGAGCATACCCTTGGTAAGGGTAAGGTCGAAGGTTCGATTCCTTTCGGCAGCACCATT
>JADFZP010000627.1 GCA_015232485.1 Alphaproteobacteria bacterium | reverse complement strand
ATACGGCTTCACCCTGACCTCGCGGTCGCCGCGCCGTTCGGGGCCTTTGTAGGCGGCCTCGGGCGCCCGCGCCGAGCGGCGGCGGCGGTCGGGGCCGAAGAAGTCGCGGGTGCGCACGAAGTGGCGCTCCTTCTCGACCACCGAGACGATGCGCTTGTAAAGGCTTTTGGCCGAGACCGGCTTGGTCAGGAATTCGGTCACTCCGGCGTCGCGCGCCTTGCAGACATGGGCGAGTTCGCTGAAGGCCGACAGGATGACCACCGGGATGAAGGCGCCTTCGCCGCGCGACTTGCGCAGCTCGCGCACGAAACGGATGGCGTCCAGCCCCGGCGACCAGTCGGTCACGATGATGTCGGGGCGCCGTTCGGCGATCAGGTCGAGCGCCAGATCGTAGGTCGACGCCATGCGGACGTTCGACATGCCCAACTGCTTCATCACGTCGCGCAGAACGCGGCGCATCAGCATGTGCTGCTCGACCAGCAGGATGTCGAGCGGCTTCAACACGTATCCCGGCACGATCCCGTTCCCCTCGTCATCGTACAGCCCGGCCATATTTATGCCGGCCAGTTCGTAGAATTCCACCGCGGCCTGTTCCGAGAGGGCCATTTCAGGCCTCCTGGAACAGAACCCGCATGGCGGCGGGGACGGCCGCGCCCGTGGTGATCGGCGCGTTGGTCTCGCCCAGCGTGGCCTCGATGGCCGACAGGCACAGCAGCACGTTGGCCGGCACGGCGCTTTGCCCCATCAGGCCGATGCGCCAGATGCGGCCGGCCAGGGCGCCCAACCCGGCGCCGATCTCCAGGCCGAAGCGTTCGAGCAGGCGGGCGCGCAAGGCGGCCTCGTCGACCCCCTCGGGAACCAGAACGGCGTTCAGCATGGGCAGCCGGCTGGCCTCGGGCACCAGGAAGGACAGGCCCATCGCCTCGATGCCGGCCTTCAGGGCGCGATGCGCCTTGGCGTGGCGGGCCCACGACGCCTCGATCCCCTCCTCGGCCAGCATGACCAGGCTTTCGTGCAGGCCGTACAGACCGTTGATCGGCGCGGTGTGGTGATAGGCGCGGCGCGCCCCGGCGCCCCAATAGCCCATCACCAGATCGAGATCCATGAACCAGCTTTGCGCCTTGCCGCCGCGCGTCTTGACGCGCTCGACGGCGCGCGGGCCGAAGGTCACCGGCGACAGGCCGGGCGCGCAGGACAGGCATTTCTGCGAGCCGGTATATACCGCGTCGGCGCCCCAGGAATCGACCTCGACCGGCATGCCGCCCAGCGAGGTCACCGCGTCGACGATCGACAGCGCCCCGTGGCGCCGGGCCAGGGCGCACAGCGCGGCGGCGTCCGAGGCGACGCCCGTCGACGTCTCGGCATGGACGAAGGCCAGCGCGGTGGCGTTGGCGCCCTTCAGCGCCTCGTCGACCTTGTCGAGGTCGACCGGCTCGCCCCAGGTGGTCTCGACCACCAAGGCGGTGCCGCCGCAGCGGCGCACGTTCTCGGCCATGCGGGTGCCGAACACGCCGTTGGCGCAAACCACCACCGTGTCGCCCGGCCGCACCAGATTGACGAAGCAGGTCTCCATGCCGGCCGAGCCGGGACCGGAGACCGGGATGGTCAATTCGTTGGTGGTGCGGAACGCGTATTGGAGCAGCGCCTTCAACTCGTCCATCATGCCGACGAAGGCCGGGTCGAGGTGACCGATGGTTGGCCGCGCCATGGCGGCCAGCACGCGCGCATGCACGTCGGACGGGCCTGGACCCATCAGCACGCGCTTTGGCGGGGCGAACGACTTGACCGGCCTGTCCATCGACATGATCTTGATCCCCATTGCACATCCCAATTGGGCAAGAGAATACGGGAGTAGCGATTTTTGACAACATCGCCATGAGGCGCCTGTTCGTCGTTTTCGCGGTGGCGCTTCTCGCCATCGCCGGCGCGGTGTCCTTCGCCCTGACGCGCTCCTCGGCCCAAGACCCCGGCTGGCGGGTCGAAAAGGTGGCCAAGGGACCGCTGGTCAGCGCCGTTTCGGCGACCGGCCGGCTGCGCGCCGTGGTCACCGTCCAGGTCGGCTCGCAGGTGTCGGGCCAGATCAGCGAATTGCTCGCCGACTTCAATCAAGAGGTCGTGGCGGGCCAGCCGGTGGCGCGACTCGACGCGCGCAGCTATCAAGCCAAGCTGCGCCAAGCCGAGGCCGAAAAGCGGGTCGCCGAGGCGGCGGTCTCGCAAGCCGAGGCCGAAAGCCGGCGCGCCGAGGCCGAGATCGTCGAGGCCCGCTCGACCCTGGCCGAGGCGGTTCGCGACCTCGCCCGGGTCGAGCCGCTTCAAGCCTCGGGCTACGCGGCGCGCGGTCAGGTCGACAAGGC
>JADFZP010000626.1 GCA_015232485.1 Alphaproteobacteria bacterium | reverse complement strand
CCGTCCGAAACGCGCGCCAGATGCCGCGCGAAGGGGTCCAGGATATCCAGCCGCCAGCCCATCCGGGCGCAGGACTCGGCGGCGATGGATATCTCGAGCGGATCACCCGTTGTCGGCAAGGACCGACCCCGCGAGATAAAGCGATCCGCAGATCAGGATGCGCCCCGGCTCGGCGCAAAGCGCGACGATGTCGGCGATCCCGGCGGCGACGCTTTCGGCCGGGCGGGCCAGGGCGACGCCCTCGGTGAAGGCGGCGTCGCTGACCTCGGCGGGGGTCAGGCAGTCGTCGCGTCCGGGAATGGCCACGCCGCGCAGCAGCCAGATGCGCGCCTGCAACGGCTTGACGAAGGCGCGGGCGTTTCGGTTGCGCAGCATGCCCACGACCAGCGACAGCGGCTTGTCGCGCCACATATTGCGGGCCGACAGCGCCAGCGCCTTGGCGGCGTCGGGATTGTGGCCGCCATCCAGCCACAGCTCCCAGCCGGGCGGCAGGGTCTCGACCAGCGGGCCCCGTGTCAGGCGTTGCAGGCGGGCCGGCCAATCGACCTCGCGCAGGCCGCGGGCCAGGGCGGCTTCGGGCATCGGGACTTGATGCAGGCGCTCGACGCAGGCCAGGGCGAGGCCGGCGTTGCGCTGCTGGTGAACGCCGGCCAAGGCCGGCGGCGGCAACTCCCAGGTCAGCGAGCGCCCCTGATAGGTGATCCCGCCGCGCGGGTTCGAGCGCACGAAGAAGTCCTTGCCCTCGTGGTACAGCGCGCAGCCGACCTCCAGCGAGCGGCCCTCGACCACGCGCTTGACCTTGCGTTCCTGGTCGGCGACCACGCAGGGCGCGCCGGGCTTCATCACGAACACCTTGTCGGCGGCGATCTCCTGCACCGTGCGGCCCAGGAACTCCTGGTGATCCAGCGAGACATGGGTCAGCACGGTCAGGATGGGCCGCCGGATCACGTTGGTGGCGTCCAGACGGGCGCCCATGCCGCATTCCAGCAGCGTGAAATCGGCCGGCTGGCGCGAGAACGCCAGGAAGGCGCAGGCGGTGATCGCCTCGAAGCGGGTGACGGCCAAGCCGGTGGCCGCGACCTCGTCGAGCAGGGCCAGCAAGGCCTGCTCGTCGATCGGTTGGCCGGCCAGCCGGATCATCTCGTTCATGCGAACCAGATGGGGCGAGGTGAAGACGTGGACGCGATGGCCGGCGGCCTCCAAAAAGGCGCGCAGGAAGGCGATCACCGAGCCCTTGCCGTTGGTGCCCGCCACATGGATCACCGGGGGCAAGCGCTCGTGCGGGTCGCCCAGCGCGGCCAGCAGGCCGCGCATGCGGTCGAGCGTCAGGTCGATGCCGGCCGGCGCCAGCCGCTCCAGGCGCTCAGCGATCGGGTCAGACGCGGCCATCGCCGTCGACCGGCAGGATCGGCTCGCGCGGCAGCGGAACCACCTCGCCGGGCGGCTTGGGATGGCGCAGAAGCTGAAGCAGGCGGACCAGCGTTTCGCGCAGACGATGGCGATGCACCACCATGTCGACCATGCCGTGGTCGAGCAGGTATTCGGCGCGCTGGAAGCCGTCGGGCAGCTTTTCGCGAATCGTGCTTTCGATCACCCGCTGGCCGGCGAAGCCGATCACCGCGCCGGGCTCGGCGATGTGGATGTCGCCCAGCATGGCGAACGAGGCGGTCACGCCGCCGGTGGTCGGATCGGCCAGCAGCACGATATAGGGCAGGCCCTTCTCCTTGACGCGGTCGACCGCCACCGTGGTGCGCGCCATCTGCATCAGGGACAGGATGCCCTCCTGCATGCGCGCCCCGCCCGAGGACGGGATGACCACCAGCGGCGCGTCCTGCAACACGGCCAGCTCGGCGGCGGCGACCAGCCCCTCGCCCACCGCCATGCCCATCGAGCCGCCCATGAACTGGAAATTGAAGGCCGCCACCACGACGTTGACGCCGCCCATGGTGCCGTGCGCCACCGCGATGGCGTCCTGCTCCAAGGTCTTGCCCTGCGCCTCTTTCAAGCGGTCGGAGTAGCGCTTGGAGTCGCGGAATTTCAGCGGGTCGGGCGCCACGCGCGGCAGTTCGATGCGCTGGTAAAAGCTATCGTCGAACAGCATGTCCAGCCGCTGCTTGACGGTCAGGCGCATATGGAAGCCGCAATGCTGGCAGACCGACAGGTTCTTTTCGAGATCCCGGTGGAAGATCATATGGCCGCATTGATGGCATTTGTGCCACAGGTTGTCGGGCACTTCCTTGGGCCGCACCCATTGCTGGATCTCGGGTCGGACGAAATTGGTCAGCCAGTTCACTTTTTTGTGCCCCTCGCCGGGCGGGCGCGTTCCGCGCCCTTGGCCGCCGCCTCAATGGCGGC
>JADFZP010000625.1 GCA_015232485.1 Alphaproteobacteria bacterium | reverse complement strand
TCGCCGTCATGCCCGTGCTTGACACGGGCATCCCTGTGCCAGCCGCCCAGGGGATGGCCGGATCAAGTCCGGCCATGACGAAGGTGGCATCACACCTTCAGGCTGACGACCTTCTGTTCGCTCGGCGCGTCGAAGGTGACGCGGAAGATTTCGGGCGGGTCCTTGATGTTCTTCAAGGGGCGCACGCCCATGCTTTGGAAGCCGGCTTGGATGCGGTTCTTGCACTCGTCGTAGACGGTTTTCGAGATGACGATGCCGCCGGGGTCGCATTGGGGTTCCAGGCGGGCGGCGATGTTGACGCCTTCGCCGAAGGCGTCGTTCTTGGTCATGATCATTTCGCCGGTGTTGATGCCGATGCGGATGGTGATCTGCTCGTGCAGCATGCGTTTGGCGTTGTAGACCCGGAATTCCTTTTGCACCGCGATGGCGCAGCGCACGGCGTCCATGCCGGTGTTGAAGCGCACCATGAAGGCGTCGCCGATGGTCTTGATCTCGGTGCCGCCACACGCCTTGATGTTCTTGCGCATGATGGCGTTGTGTTCTTTGAGCAGATCGTAGGTGCCCTGCTCGTCGTTGCTCATCTTTTTAGAATAGCCGACGATGTCGGTCATCATCAGCGTCTGGACCTGACGGTGCTCCTCTTTGTTGTAGTCGGCGGAATAGATTCCGCGTTGCGGCGCGGTCGACAGGTCGGGGGCCTCGATCTCGGCGGCGCGGCGACCACCGAGCAGCGCCGCCAACACGAAGCCCAGGATCGACGACGGCAGCCACAGCCCCAGCACCGCCGCCCCGCCGGCCGCCACCCACAGCTTGCGGCCTTCGTAGACGGCTTGCATCTCGGGCTGTTTGTGCAGCCACCACGCCGCGCCGGCGAACACCCCGACCCTGAGCACAAAACCGAAGAAGCCGCCGGCGAACAGCTTGAGCACCAGCGCGACCAGCAAGGCGCCGCCCGCCGCGCCCATCCGCATAGGCGTGGCCATTCCCTGGACGACCTCAACCAGGGCCATCACCTGATCGGCCACCGCCATGCTTCACTCCCGCCCCAGCTACGTTTTGCACAGTTTGGAGCACTGGACCACGGAATGCAACTATATGAAACGCGTGGATGCCAAAACGGCGGGAGACGGTTTACACTTTGATAACCGATGGTCAGAACGACAGTTTCGATGTATCGACGTTCTTCAGGCCCTGCGACCCCGATCCAATTTTTTCTTGTTGTAACTTCAGCTTCATATCACTGGGATTATCCGCCTCGGCCTGGGCTACTTCCTCATCGACCTGACCCTCCTGCCACAGCTTGATCAGCGCCTGATCGAAGGTCTGCATGCCCTGTTCGGCGTTTTCCGCCATCACCGGCTTGATCTCCTTGATGTCGCCTTTGCGGATCAGTTCCTTGATCAGTCCTTGATTGAGCAAAATCTCAAGCGCCGCCGCCCGCCCGCCGGTCTTGGTGCGGACCAGGCGCTGGGACAGAATGCCGCGCAGGTTCAAGGACAGGTTCAACAAGATCTGATTGTGCATTTCGCGATCGAAGAAGTTGACGATGCGCTCGATCGCCTGGTTGGCGTTGTTGGCATGCAGGGTGGCGAGCGCCAGATGGCCGGTCTCGGCGATGTTGAGCGCCTGTTCCATGATGTGGGCGTCGCGGATTTCGCCGACCAGGATGACGTCGGGCTTTTGGCGCAGGGCGTTCTTCAACGCCGCTTCGAAGCTGTGGGTGTCGACGCCCACCTCGCGCTGGGTGACGATGCATTTCTGGTGTTCGTGAACATATTCGATCGGGTCTTCGATGGTGATGATGTGGCCCGATTCCTTCTTGTTGCGGTAGTCGATCATCGCCGCCAGCGAGGTCGACTTGCCCGAGCCGGTGCCGCCCACCACGATGACCAGACCGCGCTTTTCGCAGCACAGCTCGCCCAGCATGACCGGCAGCTTCAGTTCCTCGATGGTGGGAATGCGGGTGGTGATGCGGCGGATCACCAAGCCGGAATGCTGGCGCTGCTTGAAGGCGTTGATGCGGAAGCGGCCGACCCCGTCGAGGTCCTTGGCCATGTTCAGCTCGCACTCGGTCTCGAATTCCTTCAAGAGGTGCGGAGCGGCCAAATCCTCCATGATGGCGGCCAGGGCGGCGTCGTCGAGCAACCGGTCGTCCACCGCGAACAATCCCGAATCGTCGCGCAACGACGGCTTGGCGCCATAGGTCAGATAAAGGTCCGAACCCTTGCGCTGAACCATGGTGGTCAGCCACTGGTCGATCAACGACTTCGCCATTCCTGAAATCCCCCTTACTTGAACAGACTGGACAACGAGCGCTTCGGCTCGCCTCCCGCCGGAGCGGCGGCGGCGGCCGGCGCGGCG
>JADFZP010000624.1:1630-2363 GCA_015232485.1 Alphaproteobacteria bacterium | reverse complement strand
CTCAACATCAACCAGTCGGGCCGCCATCTCCTGGCGTTGATCAACGACATCCTCGATCTGTCCAAGGTCGAGGCCGGCCGGGTCGAGTTGCACGAGGAGGACCTGTCGATCCACGATCTGGTCGGCGCCTGCTTCCGCATGGTCACCGAGATGGTCATGCAGTCCGGCTGCCTGCTGGTGATGGAGGCCGACGAGGGCCTGCCCATGCTGCGGGGCGACGGCCGGCGCTTGCGTCAGGTGCTGCTCAACCTGTTGTCCAACGCCGTCAAATTCACGCCCGAGGGGGGGCGGGTCAGCGTGCGCGCCCGGCTCGAGGCCGATGGCGGCTTGGCCATCACGGTCGCCGACACCGGCGCGGGCATCGCGCCCGACGACATCCCGCTGGTCATGGAGGAATACGGCCGTGGCCGCAGCGAGGTGGTGCGCAGCCGTCAGGGAACCGGGCTGGGCCTGCCGCTCAGCCAGCGGCTGGTCGCCCTGCATGGCGGCCGCCTGGACCTGACCAGCGTGCTCGGCCAGGGCACCGAGGTCACCTTCCGGCTGCCCAAGGAACGCGTCCTGGGTTGAGGGCATCCTCTCCACTCGTCATGGCCGGACTTGATCCGGCCATCCCACGCGGCTCCGGACGTGGATGCCCGTGTCAAGCACGGGCATGACGGCGAAGGGTCGACATCCTCCCCACTCGTCATGGCCGGACTTGATCCGGCCATCCCACGCGGCTCCGGACGTGGAT
>JADFZP010000624.1:0-1530 GCA_015232485.1 Alphaproteobacteria bacterium | reverse complement strand
GCCCGTGTCAAGCACGGGCATGACGGCGAAGGGGCGGTGGTATCATTTGCCCGCCGGCTCGGGGGTCAGGTGGGTCTTGACCGCGTGGGCCAGTTTTCCCTGGGCCTTTTGAATCTCCCAAGACGCCATGCGGTCCTTCAGCGTGCTCATCGCCAGCTTGGCGTTGAAGGTCGGCTCGTACTGGGCCAGCAGCAAGGGATCGGCGCGCGCCGCCAGACCGTACCAGACATAGGCTTCGACGCGGTCGGGCTCGACTCCGGCGCCGCTTTCATAGGCGGCGGCCAGCAGGTATTGCGCGGCGGGGTGGTCGTGCCGGGCCGCCTTGCGGAACCATTCAAGCGCCTTGCCGGCGTCGCGCGGCACCCCGCGACCGCGCAGATACAGCCGGCCGAGCGAATATTCGGCCTCGGCGTGATGGCCGGTCTCGGTGGCCCGCAGGTACCATTGCATGGCCGCCTGATAGTCCTTGGCGGCGCCCTGGCCGCTTTCATGGGCGAGGCCGATGGCGAATCGGGCGTTCGCGTCGCCCTTCTCGGCGGCCTTGGCGAACCACGCCACCGCCTCGACCGGATTGGGCGGAACACCCTGGCCGTACTGGTGCAACAGGCCGACCGCGTATTGGGCGGCCGGGTCGCCTCCATCGGCGAGCGGCTTCCACTCGGCCAGGGCCTTGGCGAAATCCCCGGACTCGTAGGCCGCGACTCCGGCCTTGAAGTCGGCGGAGGCCGGTTGCGCCAGCGAAAGAACGACCGCCAGCGTGGCGGCGAGGAGTGGTTTCGATGTCATGCCCCGGTATAACCCGAATCGCCCGCGCACACAAAAGATGGGGTTATCCCGCATTCGGATCAAATTGCCTGTTGTTCTCGCCGCGCGGATTAAGCAATATCAAGAAAGTCGATAGGGGTAATCGAGGGGAGTCTCCGTTGACCGTACGGAATGCCATTCTCGCCGCTCTGGGCGCCGTGTGCGTCCTGGTGGCGACACCCGCCCAGGCGCTGCAATGCGTCCCCTACGCGCGTGACGTGTCGGGTCTGGACCTTCGGGGTGACGCCTGGACCTGGTGGGGCAACGCCGTCGGGCGGTACGAACGGGGCGTGGCGCCCAAGCAGGGCTCGGTGCTGGTCTTCAAGCGCCAGAACCGCATGCGCCATGGCCATGTCTCGGTGGTGACCCGGGTCATCGACCGCCGTCAGGTGATGGTCGAGCACGCCAACTGGGCGCCCAACCGCAGCCGCGACCGCGGCAAGGTTTCCCGCGACGTGCGCGTGATGGACATCTCGATGGCCAATGACTGGTCGCAGGTCCGCGTGTGGAACGATGGCGCCGACACCTTCGGCCGCCCCTATCCGACCTTCGGCTTCATCTATTCCCCCGACATGCGCCGCATGCCGGCGCGCGGTTCCGATCGCTGGGCCGCCCTGGCGCCCGTTGGTTCGGCCGAGGTCGCCTCGGCCCGCACCGAGGCCCGCGAGGCCGCCGCCGTGCTCGACCCGGTGGTCATCGCCGAACAGGTCGCCGCGGCCCCCCTCG
>JADFZP010000623.1 GCA_015232485.1 Alphaproteobacteria bacterium | reverse complement strand
AACCCTGTCAAGGCGTTGCCGATACGGGACCGGGCAAGATTTGCCGCGACACCACGGCTGGGCAGGCATGTCCCGGCAACACCCCGCCTCTCACTTTCGCGGTAGTTGGAAGCCAAAATATGTCATACGATGCGCTTAACTGTTCTTTTGGTTTGTGACGACGGAGCTCTCCTATGAAAATGTTGGCTAATATACGGGTTGCCACCAAGGTCTATGGCGGCTTCGGCACCGTCCTGGCGCTGCTTTTGGTCGTCGCGGTCGTCGCGTTTTTTGGATTGAACGGCGCGAACGACAACTTCGGCGATTACCGGTCGCTGGCGCGAGAGACCAACGCGGCGGGCCGAGTCCAGGCGAACATGCTGGAGACCCGGCTGCAGGTGAAGAATTTCGTCATCGACGCCAACGACAAGACGATCGCCGGCGTGCGCGAATACGCCGCGAAGACCTTGGCGCTGGCCAAGGACATGCGCGGCCTGACCCACGAGGCCGACTCGCTTCGCCAGATCGAGGTGATCGAGAAGGAACTGGCCACCTACGTCGCCACCTTCGAAGAGGTCACCAAGAAGCAGGCGGCGCGCGAAGAGATCGTCGAGAAGCGCATGAACGTGCTTGGGCCCCAGATGGAGAAGGGCCTCACCTCGATCATGGAAAGCGCCAACCGCGACAACGACGCCGCCGCCGCCTTCAAGGCCGGCCAGGTCCTGCGCAACCTGCTGCTGGGCCGCCTGTACGTGCAGCGCTACCTGGTCGACAACGAGGAGGCCTCGTACAAGCGCGTCAAGACGGAACTCGCCGAGATGCGCGGCAAGGCCGATCAGTTGTTTGGCGAATTGCAGAACCCCGAGCGCCGCGGCCTCGCCGACAAGGTCGCGAAGGACGTCAAGGAGTACGAGCTGGCCTTCGACGAAACCCACAAGACGATCACCGAGCGCAACGCCCTGATCACCGGCAGCCTGGACAAGATCGGCCCGTCGGTCGCCGACAAGACCGAGGACCTGAAGCTCGGCTTCCTCAAGGAGCAGGACGCGCTGGGCCCGCGCGCCTCGGCCGCCATCTCGGCCGCCGTCACCACGACCATCGTCGTCTCGCTGATCAGCGTGGTGTTCGGCCTGCTGGCCGCATGGCTGATCGGCAGCGGCATCAGCAAGCCCATCCAGGCGATGACCCACGCCATGACCGTTCTGGCCGGCGGCGACAAGACCGTCTTGATCCCCGCCACCGACCACAAGGACGAGATCGGCGACATGGCCCAGGCGGTTCAGGTGTTCAAGGAGAACATGATCCGCGCCGACCAGTTGGCCGCCGAGCAGGAGCAGGCCCGCGTGGCCCGCGACCAGCGCGCCCGCAAGGTCGAGTCGCTGACCCAGGAATTCGACAAGTCCTCGGGCGGGGCGCTCGATTCGGTGTCCAGCGCGGCGACCGAACTGCAAAGCACGGCGAGCAGCATGACCGCCACCGCCGAGGAGACCAGCCGTCAGGCCACCGCCGTGGCCGCCGCCGCCGAGCAGGCGTCGAGCAACGTCCAGACCGTCGCCTCGGCGGCCGAGGAGTTGTCGTCCTCGATCAGCGAGATCAGCCGCCAAGTGTCTACGGCGGCGCGCATCGCCGGCCAGGCGGTCGACGAGGCCCGGCGCACCGACGCCATGGTGCAGGGCTTGGCCGACGCGGCGTCGAAGATCGGCGACGTGGTCAACCTGATCAACGACATCGCCAGCCAGACCAATCTGCTGGCGCTGAACGCGACGATCGAGGCGGCCCGCGCCGGCGACGCCGGCAAGGGCTTCGCCGTGGTCGCCAACGAGGTCAAGAGTCTGGCCAACCAGACCGCCAAGGCGACCGACGAGATCGGCGCCCAGATCACCGCGGTGCAGGGCGCCACGCGTCAGGCGGTCGAGGCGATCCAGAACATCGGCCGTACCATCGGCGACATCAGCGAGATCAACACCACCATCGCCTCGGCGGTCGAGGAGCAGGGCGCCGCCACCCAGGAGATCGCCCGCAACGTGCAGCAGGCGTCTTCCGGTACCCAGGAGGTCACCAGCAACATCTCGGGCGTCACCCAGGCGGCCGGCGAAACGGGCCACGCCGCCAGCGACGTGCTCAACGCCTCGAACGAACTGGGCCGTCAGGCCAGCATCCTTAGGAACTTCGTGCAGAAATTCCTCGAGGACGTGCGGACCGCCTAATCGCCCGAAGCACGAAAGCCCCAAGGACGCCGGTCGTCCTTGGGGCTTTTTTTTTTGCGATTATACCGGCGAGCCAATGAACTGACCCATCGGCGGTAAAGCCGCCATTGGGTAATTCGCCGCCCATCCTCTCCACTCGTCATGGCCGGACTTGATCCGGCCATCCACGCGGCTCCGTGGT
>JADFZP010000622.1 GCA_015232485.1 Alphaproteobacteria bacterium | reverse complement strand
GTTCAAGCCGGCTGGCCGGCACCCCGAAGGTCGGGCCGCGGCGGCCGGCCGCGATGTCGATCAAATCGGCGGCCACCGCCGAGGCGGTCGGGCCGGCGCCGGCGCCGCGGCCCTCGTAGAACGAGCGGCCGACGAAGTCGCCCTCGGCGACCACGGCGTTGAAGACGCCCTCGACATGGGCGATCGGCGAGGACATCGGCACCATGCAGGGATGGACGCGCTGCTCGATGCCCGCCTCGGTGCGCCGGGCGATGCCCAGCAACTTGATGCGGTAGCCCAGTTCCTCGGCGAATTGGATGTCGAGCGCCGAGACGTGGCGGATGCCCTCGATGTGGATGCCGGCGAAATTGACCGGGCAGCCGAAGGCGACGCTGGTCAGGATCGCCAGCTTGTGGGCGGCGTCGACGCCGTCGATGTCGAAGCTGGGATCGGCCTCGGCATACCCCAAGGCCTGCGCCTCGGCCAGCACCGCGCCGAAGTCGCGGCCGGTCTCGCGCATCGTGGTCAGGATGTAATTGCAGGTGCCGTTCAGGATGCCGACCACCTGACGCAGGCGGTTGCCGGCCAGACCCTCGCGCAACGCCTTGATGATCGGGATTCCACCCGCCACCGCCGCCTCGTAGGCCAGCACCACGCCGCGCTCTTCGGCGGCGGCGGCCAGTTCGGTGCCGCGATGGGCGAGCAGCGCCTTGTTGGCGGTGACCACGTGGCGGCCCCTGCCGATCGCGGTTTCGCAGACCTGACGGGCGGTGCCGTCGGCGCCGCCGATCAACTCGACCACCACCTCGGCGTCGGCCTGGGCGGCCATCGTCGCGGCGTCGTCGAACCAGGCCATGCCGTCGAGCGACACGCCCCGGTCACGACCCTTGTCGCGGGCCGAGACGGCGGTGACGACGATCGGCCGCCCGGCGCGCCGTTCGATCAGATCGGCCTGCTCGCGCAGGAGGCGGACGGTGCCGGCCCCGACGGTGCCCAGGCCGGCGATGGCGATCTTCAGTGGCTTGCTCAACGCGAGGCTACCCTGTTCTTTTCCGACTCCTCCAGCACCTTGTCGTAGGATTGCAGGAAGGTCTTGATGTTGCGGATGGCTTGACGGATGCGGTGCTTGTTCTCGACCAGCGCGATACGGACATGGCCGTCGCCATGCTCGCCAAAGCCGATGCCGGGCGCCACCGCCACATTGGCCTCGGCCAGCAGGATCTTCGAGAATTCGAGCGAGCCCATATGGGCGAAGGCCGGCGGGATCGGCGCCCAGGCGAACATCGTGGCGGGCGGGCTGGGCACGTTCCAGCCGGCCTGCTGCAGACCTTCGATCAGGACGTCGCGACGCTCCTTGTACAGCGTGCGGACCTGCTCGACGCAGTCCTGCGGGCCGTTCAGCGCCGCCGCCGCCGCGACTTGGACGGGCGTGAAGGCGCCATAGTCGAGATAGGACTTGATGCGGGTCAGCGCGCCGATCAGCCGCTTGTTGCCGGCCGCGAAGCCGATGCGCCAGCCGGGCATGCTGTAGGTCTTGCTCATCGAGGTGAACTCGACGGCGACGTCGCGGGCGCCCGGCACCTCGAGGATCGACGGCGGCGGGTCGCCATCGAAATAGATCTCGGCATAGGCCAGATCGGACAGGATATAGATGCCGTGATGACGGCAGAAGGCGACCACCTCGGCGTAAAAGGCCAGATCGGCCAGCAGCGCCGTCGGATTGGCCGGGTAGTTGAGCACCAGCGCCACCGGCTTGGGCACGCTGTGCTTGACGGCGCGGTCCAGCGCCACCAGGAACTCGGCGTCCGGGGTGACCGGGATGTGCCTGACCGATCCGCCGGCGATGATGAAGCCGTAGGGGTGGATCGGATAGCTGGGATTGGGCACCAGGATCACGTCGCCGGGGCTGGTGATCGCGGCGGCGAGGTTGGCCAGCCCCTCCTTCGAACCGAGCGTCACGATGACCTCGGATTCCGGATCGAGCGAAACGTGGAAGCGACGCTCGTAATAGGCGCTGACGGCCTTGCGCAGGCCGGGAATGCCGCGCGACATCGAGTAGCGGTGGCCACGCGGATTGCGAGCGGCCTCGACCAGCTTATCGACGATATGCTGCGGGGTCGGCTGATCGGGATTGCCCATGCCGAGATCGATGATGTCTTCGCTGGCGGCGCGGGCGCGCGCCTTCATCGCGTTGACTTCGGCGAACACGTAGGGCGGCAAACGCTTGATGCGGTGGAATTCCTGGTCCATGACCTGAAAACGCCTGAAATCGCCGCGCGGCCGGCGCGGCCCGTGAGGAAGGATGTTTAGCGCGGCGGCGCAAAAGAAGCGAAGACTTTTTTGCGGCCCGCCTGCCTCTAATCCGCGAGGTGGATTTCGGCCCGGCCGGGGGCGCCGGC
>JADFZP010000621.1 GCA_015232485.1 Alphaproteobacteria bacterium | reverse complement strand
GCCCGCTCCCCGGAAGATAATGCATCCAAATCCCGTTTGCAACCGGGTGTCACCCGGGCCGCTTGCCCCGGACGAGCGTCACCCGGCCGACCTTCCAGCGCCTTTGCGTCGCGGTGGCGAAGGGTGGGCGCACGTCATGCATGTGGCGGCATGATTTACCGCCCCGCAGGCGGTCTTTTCGGCTCGACCGCAGAATTTCCGCCTCATCTCCAGCAGGTCCCTCACCAACACGTCAACCTCCGTCGCGGTCCGCGTCAAATCGCCCTGGTTCCGCAGCCGAACCGCATTGATCAAGGCGTCGGCTGTCTTGCTCCTGATAATCGGAAAATTGTCGCCTCGCTTTTCGTAATCGGGCAAATACCGCTCAAGGGCGCGCGCGAGTTCGTCGCAACAGCTGAACGGCGCCGTGGTGAACTTGAAGTGCAAAAGAAACCACAATTCGAAACAGGGGTCGGAGATCAGCAGTCGAAATCCCGCCTTTCCCGCCTCGATGCGCGCCTGGTCCAGCGGATGCGTGTCCCGATCGACGAGGCAATACACGTCGTCGTAACCGCCACCGATGTCGATGGCGTACCTGACCACCGCCAGTGGAGTGGACTGGCAATCAGCCTTCACGACAACCGCGGCAGTAAGGCGCAGATGCCGGCGCAGCGCCTCGAAATATTTCGGTTCCGTCTCCGTCCCCTCACTGACGATCAGCACCCGCCGTTGCGGGGTGAGCACTCCCGTCCGCCGTCGCAGGGGCGAGGGCATTCGGCGCTCACCCATGCGGCGGCTCCGGCTGACCGATGATCGGCACGGCGCCATAGCGGCCCTGCAAATAGCCGTTCTCGATCGATTCCTGTTTGCGCGGGCTGAAATCCGAGAGAGCGTAGACGCGCGTTGCGGAATTCTCGTCCTTTTCCACCAGCACGATCTGATCTCGTCGAATGAATTCGCGACTCATCAACGAGGTCTCGTGGGTGGTCGCGATCAGTTGCGCGTTGGACTTGTTGATCTCGGCGTTGTGAAACATGCCGACCAGCATGTGAACGACATGAGGATGAAGGCTGTTGTTTATCTCGTCCACAACAACTGTAATGCCTTTGGAAAGGCTATCCAACCAAGGCCCGGCCAGATCGAAAAGCACCCTCGTCCCCACGGATTCGGACATCGGGTCAAAAAAAACAATCGACCCGTCCGCCCCTCGATGGCCGAACTTCACCTCGATCTTTTCTTTTTCGTCGATTAACCTGTGAACCGCATCAATCAGAGTGGTTACGTCTGGGCGAGACGGCTTGTATATTTTCATTTCGTCAATTGAAATGTCTGCCGAAGCCATCATCGATAGCACAGACGCATTCATCGCAAAATGTTCGAAGCATTTACGAGTCGTGAAGTTTGGGTTCAAATCGAACATCGTGTCAAGGCTTCCACGGAACCATTTGTATATCGGCCTAAGTTGCTCACTGTTAAGCTGAACGGCCGTGGATAGAAACAGGCTATTCGACTTTGTCTGAACTTTCCAGTCACTCTTCTTCCCTCTGAGCCTGATCTCCCAGTCCTCTTCCTTCTCCGAATCAAAATCCCTTCGCAGAAGCTGTCTTGGCCGCCCCTCGGGAAAGGCGAGCAGCCATTCCGAATGCACTCGCCGCTGATCGGCGGAGAATCCATACTGGTATCGCACCCCTTCGACGACGATCGTTACCTCGAAGGTCGATGGCTTGGCCGCGCTCTCAGGGTCGAGCAAGAAGGGAACCAGATCGATCCGGTCGCCCTCCCGCATCTTGGTGGAGGAGTCGAGCACGAACCGTTTCATGAATTGTAGGGCGCCCACCAGCGTGCTCTTGCCCGAGGCGTTGGGGCCGTAGATCAGGGCGGAACGGAGCAGCCGAGGCACACCCTTGGCGCCGGTCTCGAAGGTATTGGTGTCGAGATGCTCCTTGGCCTTGGTGGCCACCATGCTAAGCACCTGCTCGTCGCGGATCGAGCCGTAATTGGCGACGCGAAACTCGACGAGCATGAGGCACCTCTGATGTGACTTTCATGCCGATTTTTGCATATTTCGCGCGAAATCGACAGCGAAAGTGATGAGCGCGCGCGTCCGAGCGTCACCCGGCCGGCGAGAGACGGACGGTGAAATTGCCCGAATAAGGCCGCTCGGGCCGCTTGCCCCGCTCGCGGCACCATTCCACGTAATCGGTGACGGTGTCGGCGAAAGCGGCCCGCAAGTCGTCGAGCGTGCGGCCCTGGAAGGTGAGCACGTCGCGCGTATCGATCACCTCGCCGTGGAACAGGCCGGCCTCTTCATCCCGTTCGATGATCGCGACATAGCCGTCGTGGGTCATGGTGGTCACCCTCAAACCCCCAGATACGCTTCCTTGACCCGGTCGTCGGCGAGCAGCGC
>JADFZP010000620.1 GCA_015232485.1 Alphaproteobacteria bacterium | reverse complement strand
CGCGCGTCGGATTGTGGACGCCCAGATCGTTCAGACAAACCGGCAGGCCAACGGAAAGGCAAAAGTCCAACACTTGATGGATTTCGTGCGTCGGACGCCCTTCCATCACCAACTGGGTCAGGGTTCCAAACGCGACTTTCTCGCCGTGAAGCTTATGTCGGGTGCATTCCAGAACGGTGAAGCCGTTGTGCACCGAATGGGCGCCCGCCAGTCCGCCGCTTTCGAAACCGATCCCGCTCAACAACGTATTCGCTTCCACGATCGCTTCGAGAGCCGGCGTGACACGTCGGCTCTCGACGTCGCTTTTGGCCTGGACGCCGAATTCAAGCAACGTGTCGTAGCAGAAGCGGGCCATGGCGATCGCCGAACGCAAAGGAGGCGTGCCGCCAGTGAGCGCGTTCGGCTTGCCGCTCCTCGCGCAGGTGTCCGCCTCCCAAAACGTGGCGAGCGCGTCGCCCATTCCAGCGACCAATGTCGCGACCGGGGCGTTGGCGATGATGCGGGTATCGACGAGCACGCAGTCGGGATTGTGGGGAAACACCACGACTTTCTGGAAAACGCCATCATCCGTATAGATGACGGACAGAGCCGAGCAGGGAGCGTCCGTCGCCGCGATGGTCGGAAGGACGATCACCGGCACGCCCAAGATATTCGCGGCGGCCTTGCCGGCGTCGATGGCCTTGCCACCACCCGCCGCGACGATGAAGTCTATGGCATGCGTCTTGGCGATCGTGACGAGTCTATCGATCTCTTTATCGGAGCATTCGCCGCCGAAAATCTCCTGACGACACTCTATACCACTTGCGCTCAGGCTGGCCCGGATCGGGTCGACACAGGTGGCCAAAGCCCGCCGCCCGCCCACAACCAGACCGTTTCGGCCAAGCCGCGCCGCATGCGTCCCGATCTCATGGATCGCGCCTTCGCCTTGTACATAGCGCCTTGGCGCAAGCAGCACGCGGCCCATGATCGCTCCGATCAGTCGAACAGGCTGGAGACCGAGCGTTCCTCGCTGATGCGCTGGATCGATTCCGCCATCAACGGCGCGATGGTCAGCGGGCGGATGTTGCGGGCCAGGCGGACGGCCTCGGTGGCGGGGATCGAGTCGGTGATGACCAGCGATTCCAGCGGGCTCGACGTGACGCGGGCCACCGCGCCGCCCGATAGGACGCCGTGCGTGACATAGGCCGAGACCGAGGTCGCGCCGGCTTCGATCAGGGCGACGGCGGCGTTGCACAGGGTGCCGGCCGAGTCGACGATGTCGTCGACCAGCACGCATTTGCGGCCCTTCACGTCGCCGATGATGTTCATCACCTCGGACACGCCGGCCCGTTCGCGCCGCTTGTCGATGATCGCCAAGTCGGCGCCGATGCGGCTGGCGATGCCGCGGGCGCGCACCACGCCGCCCACGTCGGGCGACACGATCATCGCCTCGTCGCCCAGGCGGGTCTTGATGTCGTGGGTGAAGACCGGCGCGGCGTACAGGTTGTCGACCGGAATGTCGAAGAAGCCTTGGATCTGGCCCGAGTGGAGGTCCAGCGTGACCACCCGGTCGGCGCCGGCCGTGGTGATCAGATTCGCCACCAGCTTGGCCGAGATCGGCGTGCGCGGGCCGGTCTTGCGGTCCTGCCGGGCGTAGCCGTAATAGGGGATCACCGCCGTGATGCGCCGGGCCGAGCCGCGCTTCAGCGCGTCAAGGGTGACCAGCAGCTCCATAAGGTTGTCATTGGTCGGGTAGCAGGTCGACTGCACCACGAAGACATCCTGACCGCGCACGTTTTCGGAGATTTCGACGAAGATCTCCATATCCGAAAAGCGGCGGATGCTCGCCTTGGTCAGGGCGAGATTGAGATAGCTCGCAATGGCTTCCGCAAGCGGGCGGTTGCTGTTGCAGGCGAGAATCTTCATTTGGCCAACCCCCGCGTCCCAGGTCACTACCGACGACCGGTCCACTATCCCATCTGGACGGGGCCGGACTGTATCAGCGGCCCCTTAGTCTGTAAACGGGCTTGCCGGGGCGGCGTTTCCATCTTGCTGGGCGCGCAGGATGGCCACCACGCCTTCGGTGGCGCCTTCGGCGATCAGCGAGGCCATTTCGCCCCACGAACCGTCCAAAAGGGCGATGGGGACGGGATTGGCCTGCTCGACGGTGCCGAGGCCCAGGCCTTGGCGGTCGCGCACCGTCCACACGATCTCCAGCATCTTGGTACCGGGCGGGCCGGGCTTGGTGGTGACCACGCCCTCGACGGCGAAATCGGCGTCGGCCGGCCCGGCCGCCAGATCGAAGCCGTTGCGCTTGAGCAAGGCGGCCATGGCCGGCGGCAAGGCGCGCTCGCCCTGCGGCGGAGGACGGAGGGCACATGGAGTTGCAGGCCCTTCGCTACGCCGCAATGGTTTC
>JADFZP010000619.1 GCA_015232485.1 Alphaproteobacteria bacterium | reverse complement strand
GTCGGCCCCGACAGGGCCTCGTCGAGCAGGGCGCGCGGCGCCTCTCCGGCCTGGGCGCGGAAGGCGCGGAACCAGGCGGTCTGCTCGCCGTTCAGCTCGATGAAGCGGCGCAGTTGCCCGGCGTCGAAATGGCCTGCGCCGAAGCCGGCGGCGCCCAGGGCGCGTTCGCGACCGGCCCGCTCCTTGGCTTCAAGCAAGGCGAGATAGGCGGAAATGCCGGCGGTGACGCGGGCGTCGGGCGAGTTGGGAGCCAGATTGGCGACCTCCGACAGCAGCCGGTCGATGGCGGCGGTATAGGCGCCGGTCGAGTCGGGCGCGGCGATCTTGCGCGCGGACACCCTCTCGCGCAGGGCGGGCAGGCCGGACAGCGCGCCGCGCGCCTCGTCCAACGCCGCCCCGAAGCCGTGCCGCCACAGCCCTTCGGCCGCTTGGTCCGAGGCCTTGCGCTGGGCGTCCAGGCGCTGGGTGAAATCGGCGGTGTCGCTGGCCAGGAACCCGGCGCTGGTGCCGCGCTCCTTCTGCAACTCGTCGATCACCGCGCTGATCGCCGGGGCGAGTCGGGTCATCGTGCCGACCCGGCCGAGCGCCTCGGTGGTTCGCCAGCGGTCGATCAGCAGCCACGAACTGAGCAGCAAAAGCCCCAGCACCGGAACCGCCACGGTCAGGCCGATGCGCGACCTCACCTTCATCGCACGCAATGCTTCGCCGACGCTCACGAGCCGTCCCCCTTGGCCGATCTCCCCGATTTGGCACTATGGGGCTGCCGCGGTTCGCGCGCTCTTGCCGTTGGTCAAATTTCCTGTACCGATGGTGCGGCGCGGAAAGCGGTGCTAGCATGGGTCGGTGAATTTCGAGCGGCGGCCCCGATGAAAGCACCCGAGTACGAAGAGGCGAAGGTCACCATCATCGACCCCAGCCGCCATATGCGTTCGGTGCTCAAGCAGTTCTTGCGCAATATGGGCTTCCACAGCTTTCTCGAATCCGACAATGCGGCCGACGGGCTGAAACAACTCATAGGCGAGCCGGCCGACCTCGTCTTCGTCGAGTACGACCTGCTGCCGGTCAACGGCGTCGAGTTCACCCGCTTCGTAAGGCACGGCAAACAAGCCCAGATCCGGACGGTGCCCGTGGTGATGGTCACCACCCACACCGAAGCCGAGGTGGTGACCAGCGCCCGCGAGGCCGGCGTCGACGCCTTCCTGGTCAAGCCGCTGTCGGGCAAGAACCTGCACATTCACCTTGAACGTCTGGAGAAGGTGGGGCGGTTGCCACGATCGGTGGTGCGCGAGCAAAAAAGCGCGCGCGTCAAGCAGGCCCATCTCTCGGTCGGCGACATCGACCGCATCCTCGACGAGATCGGCTTCAAACGCGAACACACCGTCGAGGCGGTGCGCTCGACCGAAAACCGCATGCTGACCGACGAGGAGATCGCCAGCCTGTTCTCGGGCGGGTGATCAGCGGCCGGCCACGTGGATGCCCGTGTCAAGCGCGGGCATGACGAATTTCCCCGCTCGTCATGGCCGGACTTGATCCGGCCATCTCACGGTGAATGCGGTGACTCACGTCCCGCGCGGCTTGGCCCGCGCGGTGGCCTGGGCGGCGCGGGGGTCCTCGGGCCAGGAATGGCGGGGATAGCGGCCGCGCAAGTCCTTGCGCACCGCCTCGTAGGCGCCGGCCCAGAAGCCGGCCAGATCGCTGGTCACCTGCACCGGCCGATGGGCGGGCGACAGCAGGTGCAGAGTCAGCGGCACGGCGCCGCGCGCCACGGCGGGGGTTTCGGCCGAGCCGAACATCTCTTGCAGGCGCACCGCCAGCACCGGACTTTCGCCGGAATAATCGATGCGGACGCGCGAGCCGGACGGCACGGCGACATGGGTGGGGGCCATCTCGTCCATCTCGCGCCGCTGGTCCCAGGCCAGCATCGCGTGCAAGGCCGCGCCCAGGTCGAGCCGGGCGAGATGGGCGGCGCGGGTCATGCCGGTGGCGAAGGGCGCCAGCCACTCCTCCAGCCCGGCCAGCAGGGCGGCGTCCGAGACGTCGGGCCAGCGATCCGGCTGAAGGCGCCGCAGGAAGGCGAGGCGCTCGCGCCATGACCGCTGCTCGGGCGTCCAGGGCAGGCGGTCCAGGCCGATCTCGCGCAGCCCGGTCAGGAAGGCGGGCAGCACCGCCTCGGGGGTGGCGTCGAGCGGCTTGTCGTCCAGCACGATCTCGCCCAGCCGGCGGCGGCGGCGGGCGGTGACCATCTGCTCGCGCGAGTCCCAGGCGACCGACTGGTCCTCCTCGATTGGGAAGTGGGCCTCGATGTCGGCGCGGGCCAGGGGGGCGGCCAGGAACACGCGGGCCTCGCGGCGGTCGCCGTCGAGATGGGCGATGGCAAGGAAATCCTCGGCCGACAGCGGCTCG
>JADFZP010000618.1 GCA_015232485.1 Alphaproteobacteria bacterium | reverse complement strand
TGGCACCCCCGTGGATCGGCCGGGCCTTTCCGGGCGTGGGGCCGCCAGCGCCTCCAGCAGCAATACGCCGGTCAGTCCGGTTCCCACCGCCGCCTCGGCGATGGCGACGTCGGGCGCGCCGAGGCGTAGCCAAGCCAAGATCGTCAGCAGGCCGAGAACGATGAAACACAGGGCGGCGCCGATTGGCTCGGGACCCGCTTGGGCGCGCCAAGCCAGCCAGATCATCATGCCCGCCAGCGGGATGTCGACAAGCGATCCCGCATTCATGGTTCGTCCCGCTCGACCATCGCGCGGCCGATCAGCAAGGCGACAGTCGCCGATGCCGCCAACGCCGCCACCCAGACAACCAGCAGCTTCAGGGCGACCACGAGGTCGCCGTCATGGACCGCGACGCCGGCCGCCACCAACCCAAGCCCCAGATTGTCCGCTTTGGTGAGGGCGTGCAGGCGGCTCAGGGTATCGGGGAAACGCAGCAGCCCGACGGTGCCGGCGAGGAAGAAGAAGCATCCGCCCAGGATAAATGCCGCGGCGATGAAATCGGCCATCATGATTCCCGCTCTCTGGGCCGAGCCGGACTCGCCCGCGGCCGATAGCGGCGAATGAAGGCCACCGCGGTCAGCGCCGCCAGGACCGACATCACCAAAGCGACATCGCGGGCGGCGGGCATATCCTCCACTTCGGCCAAGAGCAGGCACACCGCCACCCCGATGGTTCCCGACAATTGCGCCGCGAGGAGCCGGTCGACCGGTCGCTCGCCCCTCAACAGCATCGCCATTCCCACGGCGATGTTTCCCAACAAGAACACGATGGCGGCGGTCAGCAATTCATCCATGGCGGCCGCCCCTCAAGGCGCGCTCCAAGTCTTGCGCGACCTGGGCCACCTGAGCGCCGACATCTCGACGGCGATCGATCAGGTGGAGGCGAAGGGCGCCCGGCTCCACCGCCACGCAGACGGTCCCGGGAAGAACGGTGGTCAGGTAGGCGGTGGCGACCCGCACCGCGGGATCGACGACATCTATGGGCACGCGAACCAGCCCCGGCCGGATGGGCAGGCTGGGCCGGAGCGCCCGAATGGCGACGTCGATGCCCGCCTTCACCGAATCGAGGGGGATCCGTCCCAGCACCCGGATCGCCCGCAAGGCGGAGAGCGGGCCAACGCGGCGTCCCCGGTTCAGAAGGGCATCGGCGATCACCGCCGACGCCACCGCTCCGACCGCCAAGAACGCCGACGAGACATCGCCTTCGGTCAGCACGATCCACAAGCAAGCGAAGGCGAGCAGACGCATGCTATCGCTGGATCAACAGGGCGCAGGGGCAATCCGCCAGGAGTTTCTCGGTAACGCTGCCGAAGATGCGCTCCTTCCAGGTCCGGCGCCCGAAAGCGCCCATCGCGAGATATGCCGGACGGGTGGCGGCCACCCGGTCAAGAAGGATGTCGGCCGGATGAGCGGTGCTTGCCACGGGTACGGCCACCGCATTGGCGCCATGGGTCGCCAGTACGGCGGTGGCCCGTTCCGCCAATGCCCGCGCATCCCGCTCGTTGGAGGCGATGGTCAGCACCTCGGCCTCGTATCCGTCGGCCAAGCCGAGCCCCCCTATGCTGTGGACGATGCGTGACGCGCCGTCGCTGCCGTCATAGCCGACCAGTACCTTGCGCGGTGGCGACGGCGGCTCTTGCTGGGCCACCGCCGGCCCCATGAGAACGGGAATCGCCGCCTCGCGGCAGAGTTGAAGAGCCACCCGCTCCCCGGATTTCGGAACGGCTTGCGTCAAACCCTCGGCATGGGAGAACTCGGAATCCCGTGGGACCGCCGCCCCGTCCGACACCTCCACCGACCGCAGCAGCGAAGCCAGCGGCTCCACACTGACAACCTCGGTCGCGCATTCAATGCCTTGCCCTCGGCACTTCTCTGCGAAGGCGTCGACCAGAGCCCGGTAATTCGCGCGCATGGTGTCGATGACATTCGGAAGATCGGCATCGTACTGAACGATGTGCCCGCGAATCCTCCTCGCCTTGGATTCCCTGACGACGTCCTCGTCGAACCCCGCGAAGGCGGTGACGAACATGTCGTAGCCAAGCGAGCGGGCATGGTGGATCAGCGCAAGCGCGGCCTCGCTGGCGAACCTGTCCGTCCAGCAAACATCGGTTACGACCAGTACGCGCTGACGCATGACGGCATCCTCCGGTGGTGTCCCCTCCAACATCCAATCCGCCCTTTGGTTCCGCCGCCGATGCGCTCCGGTTGGATATCGCCCGAGCCGTCCGGGCGACGGGCCGCGGCCAACCTCCATTGCAGGCTGCCCTCGCGCGCCTCGTCGGAGGGAGGCCCAAGGTTCCGCGACGGGGCGATAGAGGCGGAAGCAACCGGCGATTATGGCGTTTGGAGAACACTGCCCAGCCCCTCTCCGTT
>JADFZP010000617.1 GCA_015232485.1 Alphaproteobacteria bacterium | reverse complement strand
GATCTCGGATCGCACCCAGTCGTTCGGGCGCCAGATCGCCGCCGGGGCCGACGCCCTGGCCGACCAGCAGCACCATCGGCGTCGAATCCTGAAACGCGGTGTGAACCCCGATCGCCGCGTTGCAGGCGCCCGGCCCGCGCGTCACGAAGCACAGGCCGGGCCGCCCGGTGGCCTTGCCCCACGCCTCGGCCATGAAGGCGGCCCCGCCCTCCTGGCGGCAGACGATCAGGGACAGCCGGTCGCGCCGGTCGTGGGCGGCGTCCAGGAAGGCCAGGAAGGATTCGCCCGGCACGCAAAACACCGTGTCGGCGCCATGGGCCAACAGCCCATCGGCCAGGATCGCGCCGCCGGTGCGCGGCGAAGAGGTGGCGCCCATGAAAGGGGTCTCGCTTTGGTTTGGCCCCCTACATGCTGGGCGGCCGAACCGCGCCGGTCAAGCACGCCCCTGGCCAAAAAAAACTTTGGGGGGTGTGCGCTCCATCACAGCCCGGCCGTTCGGCCTGGGGCAGGATATCCCTCGACAACCCAATCCGGGGATGGAACGGGGGATCGAAACGAGTGGCGGGCCAGCCCACCACTTCAGAATTCAGGGGCGGAACCGAAAGAGCCGGTGGCGAGAAACGCCGCCGGCTTTTTTCGTGTCCCGAGCCCCCTTCCGCGCGCCGGAAATAACCGGCCGGGACCGCCACCTCTTCGCTGTCTTCATGCGGAATGGGCGGCGTTGCGGGACGGCGGCACGGGACCGGAATGGGATCGCCTGTCGGTCGTGCTGGCCGGGTTCGTGGTCGAGGAACGCCGCCTGCTGCGCGGCGTCATGGCGCCCTGGGGCGTGCGCGACGTGCGCGAGGCGAAGGACGGCGCGCGGGCGCTCTACCTGCTGGCCGAGCGGCGGGCCAGTCTGGTGATGGCCGAAATCGAGATGGCCCCGCTCGACGGCATGGCGATGCTCGCGCTGCTGCGCGGCTCGAAGGACAGCCCCGACACCCGCGTCCCCGTGCTCCTGCTGTCCAGCCGCCCGACCCTGGCCGACGTGCTGGCGGCCCGCGCCGCCGGCTCGACCCTCATCCTGGCGCGGCCGTTCTCGGCCTTGGCGCTTTACGAGCGCATCGACGCCCTGGTCCACCGCCCGCCCCGCCGCGCGCGACCACCCGCCGGGATGCCGCTTTCGGCGGGGCTGCTTCCGCCGGCTTGATCTTCTTCCGTGCCCAGCGCCGACGGGACCGGCTACGTTTCAATGACCGTGGGCAATTTGGTCAAGGTCGCAAGCTCCGTGCTGACCGGGGTGTAGAGATCCACTTGGTCGATGGGCGTGGCCAATGATACGACCAGGGAATAGCGTGCCCGCTTTTCTGGTGAGCGCGGAGACTTCCACCAGCCCCCAAGGGGGACGATGGCCAGCTTCCGGCGATCCGACAGAGTGATGGCGGGCCCTTCCCAGATGTCCGAATGGAGGGAGCCGCGGTCCCGTTGGCGCGGTCCCAGGAACCAGCCATCCTCGCCGCCTTCGGCCCCATCCCAATCGTCGTCGCGGTCCATGATGTTGAGGCGGGCAAAGAATGCGTGGTCGGACTCGTTCGGCCGTTGCAGATGGAAGCGGAACCCGTGAGACGCGTAACGGTAGCGCCCCTTCCAGCCTCGTGCGGCTGGATTGGATTCGATGAAATACGAAAGCGTCACCCGTAGCTTCACGGGCGTGTCGCCCAGGTCACGCAGCAAGTCGCCGGTCCACGGGAGTTGATAGAAGTGCATCTCCGGCATGGTTCCGCCGGCGGCCACCACCATCATCTCGTTCTCGACGACAACGGCGACGTCGTTCCCGGCGGAGGCGAGCACCCGCCGGATGTCGGGCACCCCAAATCCATAAGTGCGAAGCAAGGTGGCGCGTTCCGACCTTCTGGCCGCACTGAACTTGTTCGCCACCGGATGCGGCCACTCAGCCGAGTGGACAATCAGGGCGCGGACGGTTTCCTCCCAGCAGTCCGGCAGCTGCGCCAACGTTTCCGCCGCCATCCATGACACCCGCGCAGCGGCGGCGCTGGTGGCGTGAATGGTGTCGAAGAAGCGGTTCGGAATGTCGTAGTGCGTCGTCAATAGAGCGAGGCAAGCCGGGTTGTCCCACTCGGCCCCCGACGGGCTGACCGCAAGATTGCCGCCCTCGATGACGACATCGGGGCGAAGCGCCCATTTCCGATCCCATTCGCATGATGTCGCTGAATAGGGGCTGAGGTCGCCGGGAGAGGCGAGCACGCCCCATCCGGCATATGTCGGATCATTAATGGTCTGGAGGAACGTGCAGGCGCCGACCACCAGCCCGTTCCATGCCTGTGCCGGGTCGGCGGAGGGAGTCCGCCGGCAGCGGTAGAGATAATCATCACAAGGGGCAATGGCCTCCCTGACGTTGCCGGCCGATATG
>JADFZP010000006.1 GCA_015232485.1 Alphaproteobacteria bacterium | reverse complement strand
GGCGGGCGGCCCGGCGCTGCGCCACCGCCTCGACGCCGGCCGGAACACGGCGGCCGCCTATAGCGAAGCGGGCCAGCGCGGCGACCTCGCGGCGTTCTGGGGCGGCATTTTCGATCGGGGCTGATCCGTATCGCGCTTGACGATGTAGTGTCGCTCCGAGATAAATCCGTTTCGACTTTCGTCCCAATGGAAAAGGTTGCGAGATGGGCTGGGAAATAACCAATCCGGCGGACTTTTATTGGTTTCTTAAAGAATCGAATTCGATTCTGGTGGCCAACGCGCTGTTTCCATGGTCGCCGGGACATATGATCCACGAGTTGGACAATGTCCTCAGGCACAGATACGTGGGCAAGCTGCCCCAGGACCGCACCATCATCGCCGTTTTTCCCGAGATGGACATCCCGGTCGCCATCAAGACGGGCTTCGCCAAGCTGTGGGCCAAGGAAAATATCCGGATATTCACCGGCAACCAGTTCTACCCGATGGCTCTCGAAGTGTCCGTGGTCGCTCCGGAACTCACCTTCGACACCGGGATCGCCCACACCAAGCTGTCGCTGCGCGATCACAGCCGGACCCGCTGCTCGATGTTCGCCGGCCGGCTGTCCTACATGCTGACCAATTACGACGTCTACAAGATCAACGCCAACCTGATGCAGCTTCGCAACGCCACCATGGACTGGAAGCCGTGGGTCGAGAATCACGATCTCGCCCTGGATGTGGGCGATCTGGTGGGCGACGCCGATCAGGATCGGATCGCGGTGCTTCATTACCGCCCCTCGGACGAGTTCGTAGGCAACGCCGCCGCGTCGGTTCCGCTCGAGCCCCTGTTGCGGGCCGTGGCGCATCTGAAGGACGAGGGCTTCACCGTCGTCAAGGCCGGCATCGAGCCGATGCCGGCCGAATTCGCCCGATACGGCGTGATCAATTATTCCCAAGGCGGCAAGCGCTGCTTCATGAACGACATGCGTCTGTTCATGAAGGCCAAGTTCGCCATGATCCACGGCTCGGGACTCGAGGCGGTGCCCGACGTGTTCGACGTGCCTTACGTCAAATACGGCCAGTGGGGATTGCCGTTGCTGTCGCTCGGCCCGCGCTGCGTCTGCCAGCCGGTGCTCATGCGGCGCAAGGGGGACGGCGCCCTCTTGAACTTCGTCGAGCAGGGGGCGGTGTTCAAGGGCCGGCCCGAGGCGTGGACTCAACGAACCGGCCACTTCAATCCGTGGAATATTCCCGCCGACGAATACGATGTCCGCCCGATCGAAGGCGACGAGCTGGTCGCCGCCGTCCAGGAATGCCTGGCCAACGGACCCTATCAGCCGAAGACGCCCCTTCAGCGGGCGTTCGACGCGCTCGACCCCGAAAGCGGGCTGTCCGAGCGCGGCGCCCGCATGAGCGACTATTTCCTGCGCAAATTCCAGCACCTGCTGCCGCCGCCCGGTACGCGCTCGTATTACAAGCCGACGCTGGGTTGGGACGGCGGAGTCCCCTGACGAACGCTTTGCATCGAAGGGGGGATTTGGCCTATAGCTGACGGGGTGGCGCCGTGGCGCCTCCGGTGGGGTGTGGGTGTTCATGACGGAAAGCTTCGAGAACTATCTCGTCCGGCGCGTCAGCGCGCATGAGAACTATCAGGACCTGCTGCGCTTCCCGCGCTATTTCGAAATCGAGACGATCAACGCGTGCAACGCCCGTTGCCCGATGTGCACCATCGACCAATGGGACCGCCAGGCCCCGGCGATGAAGGACGCGCTGTTCGCCAAGATCGCCGACGAGCTGTGCGCCAACGCCGACACCGTCAAGCGGGTCAGCCTGTACCGCAACGGCGAGCCGCTGCTCGACAAGAAGCTGGCCAAGCGCGTCGCCCAACTGAAGGCGGGCGGCATCAAACAGGTCGCCATCAGCACCAACGTCTCGCTGCTGACCGCCGAGCGCGCCAAGGACCTGCTGGAGGCGGGCCTGGACGTCGTGCTGTTGTCGATCGACAGCCTGGACAAGGCGGTGTTCGAGAAGATCCGCGTCCGCCTGATCCACGAAGAGGTGATGGAAAACGCGCGCCGCTTCATCGAATTGCGCAACCGCATCCGGCCGCAAACCCAGATTTGGATCAGGATGATCCGCCAGGAAGAAAACCACGACGAGTGGCCCGTCTTCGAGCAATATTGGAAAAGCCTGCTCGCCCCTCACGACCGGGTCAACTTCCACAACCTGCACAACTGGGGCGGTCAGCTCAAGAACTTCAAGCCGGTGGTCGACAGCTACGAGCCGGGCTTGCCGTGCATCGCCCTGTGGTCCTTGATGATCATCTTCGCGACCGGCGACGTGCCATTGTGCAACGTGAATTACGACGACAAGTGGCTGGTCGGCCAATTGCGCGACCACTCGATCGCCGAGGTCTGGCAATCCGAGGCGATGAACGATTATCGCCGCCTGCACCTTTCGGGCGACAAGGCGAAGATCCCGCTGTGCCTGGATTGCAACGTCTGGGACGAGCCGCCCGACCGTGACAAGGTGGCCCCCGAATTCGGCGAGGCGGTGACCGTGTCGGCCATTACCTCCGGGTGACGAAGACGTGGACCGGATACGCGCTTGCGCATATGTTGACGACGCCGCCGGCGGCCCGGCGGCCCTGAAGGAGACGGCTGTCCCATGAAACTGTTGGTTACCGGCGCGTGCGGCTACAAGGGCACGGTTCTCGTTCCGAAACTTCTCGAACGTGGCGACGAGGTGATCGCCCTCGACATCATGTGGTTCGGCAATTTCCTGGCCCCGCATCCGCGGCTGACCGTGATCGAGGGCGACGTCCGCGATCTGGACCGCATCGACCTGACCGGCGTCGACGCGATCATCCATTTCGCCAGCGTGGCCAACGACCCCTGCGGCGATCTCGATCCCAAGCTGACCTGGGAGGTCAGCGCCCTGGCCACCATGCAGTTGGCCGACAAGGCGGTGCGGGCCGGCGTGGGGCGTTTCATCTACGCCTCGTCGGGCAGCGTCTACGGCATCAAGGACGAGGACCGGGTCACCGAGGATCTGACCCTGCGGCCGGTCTCGGAATACAACAAGGCCAAGATGGTCGCCGAGCGCGTGCTCTTGTCCTATGGCGAGGACATGGTGGTGCAGATCATCCGCCCCGCCACGGTATGCGGCGTGTCGCCGCGCATGCGGCTGGACGTCGCGGTCAACCTGCTGACCATGCAGGCCCTGCAACGCGGCGAGATCACCGTGCTGGGCGGCGGCCAGACGCGCCCCAACATCCATCTCGACGACATCACCGATCTTTACATGTTCCTGCTGGACCGGCCCGACGTGCGCGGCATCTACAACGCCGGCTTCGAGAACCTGTCGATCCTGAACATCGCCGAACTGGTGGCCACCCACGTCAAGGCGTCGATCACGGTCAAGGAATCGAACGACCCGCGCTCGTACCGCGTCAGTTCCGACAAGCTGCTGGCCACCGGCTTCAAGCCGAAGAAGACGGTCGAGGACGCCATCCGCGAAATCGTCGCCGCCCACGCCGCCGGCACGCTGAAGGACGAAGAGCGCTTCTACAATCTGAAATGGATGCAGCGCGGTCTCAAGAAATGAACCAGACGCCCAAGGTCGCCGTCATCGGCAGCAACTCGTTCACCGGGGCCAGCTTCGTCGAGCACGCCCTGGGCCGGGGCGCCCAGGTGATCGGCATCAGCCGCTCGCCCGAGCCGCACCGCGCCATGCTGCCCTATCGCTGGGCGGGACGCGACCAGGGCTTCCAGTTCCATGAATTGGACATCAACCATCACCTGGACGAGATCGACGCCCTGCTGAAGGCCGAGCGCCCGACCCATGTCGTCAATCTCGCCGCCCAAAGCATGGTCGCCGAAAGTTGGGTCAATCCCGAGCACTGGTTCCAGACCAACGTGGTCTCGACGGTCAAGCTGCACGACCGCTTGCGCCGCTACGACTTCCTGGACCGCTACGTCCACGTCACCACGCCCGAGGTCTATGGCAGCGTCGAAGGCTTCATCAAGGAGGACGCGCCCTTCAATCCCAGCACGCCCTACGCGGTGTCGCGCGCCGCCTCGGACATGAGCCTGCGCACCTATTTCGCCGCCTACGGTTTTCCGGTGGTGTTCACCCGCGCCGCCAACGTCTACGGCGCCGGGCAGCCGCTGTACCGCATCATCCCGCGCACCCTGCTGTTCATGCGGCTGGGCCGCAAGCTGCAACTGCATGGCGGCGGGGTGTCGCGACGCAGCTTCGTGCATGGCCGCGACGTGGCCGACGCCACTTGGCGCGTGATGACCCAAGGCGTACTGGGCGAGACCTATCACATCTCGACCGACGAGGTCGTCTCGATCCGCCAGGCGGTCGAGCGCATGTGCGCCCTGGCCGGCGTGCCGTTCGCGGATTCGGTCGAGGTGGTCGGCGAGCGGCTGGGCAAGGATTCGCTCTACGCCCTGGACAGCGCCAAGCTGCGCGACGTTCTGGGCTGGCGTCCCGAGATCACCCTGGACGCCGGACTGCGCGACTGCCTGGAGTGGGTCGACCGCTTCCTGCCGGAACTGCGCGAGCTTCCCTTCGACTACGCCCACAAGCCATGATCGCCGCCCTCAAGGATCGCGCCGCGCTGCTGCGCGCCCGGATCATCGAGACCTCGCACCGCACCGGCACGCCGCATCTCGCCTCGTGCCTGTCTTGCGTCGACATCCTGACCGCTTTGTATTTCGAGGTGCTGCGCCTCGATCCGGCGCGGCCCGATCTGCCCGGACGCGATCGCTTCCTGCTCAGCAAGGGCCATGCGGCGCCGGCCCTGTTCCAGGTGCTGGCGATGCGCGGCTTCTATCCCGAAAGCCGGCTCGACACCTATGGCGAGGATGGCGGCGTGTTCGGCGAGCATCCGCCGGCCGGCGGCGAGGTTCCCGGCATCGAGGCGGCCACCGGCTCGCTGGGCCATGGCCTGCCGATCGGCCTGGGCATGGCGCTGGCCGCCCGTCTGGCCGGACGCGACAACCGGGTGTTCGTGATCCTGGGCGATGGCGAATGCAACGAGGGCTCGGTCTGGGAAGCCGCCATGATGGCCGCCGCCCAGCGGATGGAAAACCTGACGATCATCGTCGATTACAACAAGTGGCAGGCCACCGGGCGCAGCGACGAGGTCCTGGCCCTGGCGCCCTTGGCCGACAAATGGCGCGCCTTCGGCTGGTCGGCGGTCGAGATCGACGGCCACGACATGGCCGCCGTGGTGGACGCCCTGAAGCGCCCCCCCGAGGCCGGCCGCCCCACCGCGATCGTCGCCCACACCGTCAAGGGCCGCGGCGTGTCGTTCATGGAGGACGACAACAACTGGCATTACCGCATCCCCGGCAAGGACGAAGTGCTGGCCGCCCGCCGCGAGCTGGGAGTCGCGCCATGAGGAACGTCTTCGCCGAGGAGATCACCCGCCTGGGCGCCATCGACCAGCGGCTGGTGCTGCTGTCGGGCGACATCGGCAACCGCCTGTTCGACCGCTTCAAGGATGGCTGCCCCGGCCGCTTCCTCAATTGCGGGATCGCCGAGGCCAACATGATGGGCGTGGCGGCCGGCATGGCCCTCGAGGGCCTGCGGCCGGTGGTCTACACCATCGCGCCGTTCACCACCACGCGCTGCCTCGAGCAGATCCGCGTCGACGCCTGCTACAACCACGCGCCGGTGATCATCGTCGGCACCGGGGCCGGGCTGTCCTACGCCGAACTCGGCCCCACCCACCATTCCTGCGAAGACATCGCCATCCTGCGGACGCTGCCCGGCATGACGGTGTTCTGTCCCTGCGATCCGGTCGAGCTGCGCCTGGGCCTGAAGGCCGCCCTGGATCACGACGGCCCGGTCTATATCCGCCTGGGCAAGAAGGGCGAGCCGACGCTCCACGCCCGTGCGCCCAGCCTGCGCCTGGGCGAGGCGCTCACCTTGCGCGACGGCGGCGAGGTCTGCCTGATCGCCACCGGCACCCTGATGGCCGAGGTTCTGCGCGCCGCCGATCTGCTGGCCGAGGCCGGCGTCAAGGCGCGGGTGGAAAGCTTCCACACCGTCAAGCCGCTGGACGAGGCGCGCCTGGCCGAGGTGTTCGCCGGCTGCCAAGTGGTCGCCGCCATCGAGGAGCACAGCCGCATCGGCGGCCTGGGCGGCGCCATCGCCGAATGGCTGGCCGCCCGCCCCGCCCCGCCACGGGCGCGCCTGCTGTCCTGCGCGGTGGACGACGTGTTCCTGCATCAGGTCGGTTCGCAGGATTGGGCGCGGAGCCTGTTCGGGCTGACCGCCGAAACCATCGCCGGGAAAGTGCGCGACGCCCTCGCCGCGGCGAGGTGACGATGCGGGTCGGCATCGATTTCGACAACACGATCGTCCGCTATGACGGCCTGTTCCACAAGGTGGCCCGCGAGGTCGCCGGCCTGCCCGACGACGTTCCGGTCAGCAAGGTCGCGGTGCGCGACCATCTGCGCCGCATCGGCCAGGAGGATGTGTGGACCGAGATGCAGGGTCTGGTCTACGGCGCCCGCATGGCCGAGGCCGAGGCCTATGACGGCGTCCTCGACACCCTGGCCTGGGCGCGCGAGGCCGGCCTGACCCTGTTCGTGATCAGCCACAAGACGCGCCATCCGTTCCGCGGCCCGGCCTACGACCTGCACGCCGCCGCGCGCGGCTGGGTCGAGCGGGTGCTGGGGCCGTCGATCCCCGCCTTCTTCGAGCCGACCAAGGACGAGAAGCTGGCCCGCATCGCGGCGTGCGGTTGCGACCTGTTCATCGACGATTTGCCCGAGATCCTGCGCGCCCCCGGCTTCCCCGCCGCGACCCGACCGATCCTGTTCGACCCCGAGGCCAACCACTCCGATCCCGCCCTGACGACCATGGCCGACTGGCCGGCGATCCGCCGGCTTTTGGAGGACGAATGGACGAGACGGCGCTGAACGACGCCATCGCCGCCCTGTGGCGGCGCAGCCTGGGACCGGCCGACCGCCTCGACCTGACGCCCTGCCCGGTGAGCGGCAACAACCGCGTCTTCGTGGCGCGGGCCGGGGATGGCCGCGAAGCCGTCGCCAAATGGTATTTCACCGGCCCCGCCGACCGCCGCGACCGCCTCGACGCCGAATGGCGCCTGCTGGCCCACGCGGCGCGGGCCGGCGTCAAGGCGGTGCCGCGTCCGCTGGCCCGCGACGACGCCCGCCGCCTCGCCTTGCACGAATTCGTGAAGGGCGACCGGCCCACCCAAATCGGCCGGGCCGAGGTGATGGCGGCCGCCGCGCTGTTCCGCGCCTTGAATGAAAACAGCGCCGACGCCGATCTGCCCGACGCCGCCGAGGCCTGCTTCACCGCCCCGGCCCATGTCGCCTTGATGGAGGGCCGCCTGTCGCGGCTGTCCGCCATCCGGCCCGATGCGGACGTCGATCGGCAAGCGATCGAACTGGCAGCCGCGATGAACGACCGCTGGCGCCGCCTGCGGCCCCGGCTGGCCGATTTCGGCGGCGAGGCCGGGCGTTGCGTGTCGCCCTCGGATTTCGGCTTCCACAACGCGTTGCGCGGCCCCGACGGCGCCCTGCGCTTCATCGATTTCGAATATGCCGGCTGGGACGATCCGGCCAAGACGATCTGCGATTTCTTCCTTCAGCCGGCGGTGCCGGTCGATCCCGTCCATCGCGACGCCTTCGTCGCCGCCATCCTGGACGGGCGGCCCGACGCGGCGGCGGTCCTGGCGCGCGCCCGGCTGCTGCATCCGGTGTTCGCCCTGAAATGGTGCTGCATCATGTTGAATCCCTTCGTCGCCGATTTGGCGAGTCCCAGCCGCTTCGCCGATCCGGCCGCCGACCGCGCCGAACGCAAGCGCCTGCAACTCGCCAAGGCGGTGGCGGCCTTCCAAACCTCTTCGAGCGGGGACTGATCCATGGCCTATGTCGACTTCCTTTCGGTGATCCACAAAAGCACCAAGCGGGACTATCTGGCCCGCGTCAACGATCCCGAATTCCCCAAGGCCAAGGCCGCCGAGATGGCCAAGAAGTGGGACTTCGATTATTGGGACGGCGACCGGCGGATCAATTACGGCGGCTATCGCTATGACGGCCGCTGGGCCAAGGTGGCGCGCGCCATGGCCGACCATTACGGCATCAAGGCGGGCGACCGCATCCTGGACGTGGGCTGCGGCAAGGGCTTTTTGCTGCACGACTTCACCCAGGTGATTCCGGGCGTCGAGGTGACCGGCCTGGACGTCTCGTCCTACGCCCTGGACCACGCGATGGAGGATCTGAGCGGCCGCCTGCATCTGGGGAGCGCCGCCTCGCTGCCCTTCGAAGACGACAGCTTCGATCTGGTGTTCTCGATCAACACCCTGCACAACCTGCATTGTTACGACCTGGACAAGGCCCTGCGCGAAATCCAGCGGGTCGGGCGCAAGCACAAATACATCTGCGTCGAGTCCTACCGGACCGAAGAGGAGAAGGCCAACCTCTTGTACTGGCAGGTCACCTGCGAGGCCTTCAACACCCCCGAGGAATGGGAATGGTGGTTCCGCACCACCGGCTATGACGGCGACCATTCCTTCATCTACTTCGAGTGAGGCCGGTCATGGACATCCCCCGCGACATGAAGGCCGCCATCCTGGTCGAGCAGCGTCAGCCCCTGGTGATCGGCGAGATCGCCCTGCCGTCGACGCTCGACGTCGGCCAGGTGATGGTGCGCGTCCATTTCAGCGGCATTTGCGGCTCGCAACTGGGCGAGATCGACGGCGCCAAGGGGCCGGACAAGTTCCTGCCGCATCTGCTGGGCCACGAGGGCTCGGGCACCGTGCTGGCGATCGGCCCCGGCGTGCGGCACGTGGCGCCCGGCGACAAGGTCGTCTTGCATTGGCGCAAGGGCTTAGGCATCGAATGCGCGCCGCCCGCCTATTCCTGGGAGGGCCGCAAGGTCAATGCCGGCTGGGTCACCACCTTCAACGAATACGCGATCGTCGCCGAGAACCGCCTGACCCGCATCCCGCCCGACAGCGACCTGGAGGTGGCCGCGCTGTTCGGCTGCGCGGTGACCACCGGCTTCGGCGTGGTGGTCAACAACGCGCGCCTGACGATCGGCGAATCGGTGGTGGTGTACGGGGCCGGCGGGGTCGGCCTGAACATCGTGCAGGCCGCCGCCCTGGTCTCGGCCTGGCCGATCATCGCGGTCGATCTGCACGACAACCGCCTGGCGCTGGCCGGGCGGATGGGCGCCACCCACCTGATCAACGCCAAGACCGAGGACGCCCCGGCCCGCATCGCCGAAATCCTGGGCGGCCAGACCGACGTGTTCATCGACAACACCGGCAATCCCGAGATCATCCAACTCGGCTACGCGATCGCCAAGCCGCAAGGCCGCGTGGTGCTGGTCGGCGTGCCCAAAAAGGGCGCCGACATCCGCATCCATTCGCTGCAACTGCATTTCGGCAAGGTGCTGACCGGCTCGCATGGCGGCGAGGCGGTGCCCGAAATCGACATCCCGCGCTACCAGACCCTGCACGAGCGCGGCCGGCTGCGCCTGGACGAGCTGATCACCCGCCGCTGCGGCCTGGACGGCATCAACGACGCCATCGCCGGCATGCGCGACGGCTCGATCGCCGGCCGCTGCATGGTGGCCCTGTGATGCTGCGCCGGGTGCTGATCGTCGGCGGCGATGGCAAGATCGCCACCGCCGTCGCCCAACACCTCGCCGCCGAGGGCGCCGAGGTGATCGCCACCACGCGTCGGCGCGAGCGCGTCTCGCCGACCCGGCCGTTCCTCGAACTGCCGGATCTGGGGCCGCTGCGCGATCTCGATCCCGGCGACGCCTGCCTGCTGTCGGCGTCGGTGGCCTCGCCCGAGGCGGTGCGCCATGATCCCGAGGGCGTGCGGCGCGTCAATGTCGAGGCCATCACGGCGGCGGCCGAGATTTGCCGCGCGCGGCGCGCCCATGTGTTGTTCTTGTCGACCAATCAGGTGTTCGACGGCGCGGTGCCCCGGCCGCCCGCCGATCGGCCGACCTGCCCGGTCTCGGAATACGGCCGCCAAAAGGCCGAGGTCGAGGACCGCCTGCGCGCCATGGGGCAGGGGGTGGCGATCCTCCGCCTGGCGCGCGCCCTGGAGCGCGGCCTGCCCCTGTTCGTCGAGTGGAAGCGGCGCCTGCTGGCCGGCGAACCGATCGAGGCCTTCACCGAACGGACCATCGCCCCGATCAGCTATGAATTCCTGGCCAAGGTGATCGGCGCCATCCTGGCTGTGCGCGGCGAAGGCGTCTGGCAGGTCTCGGGCAATCAGGATCTCAGCTATTTCGAAATCGCCGGCATGCTGGCCGCCCGCCTCGGCGCCGATCCCGCGCTGGTCCGGCCGACCACCGCCGCCGAAAAGGGCCTGCTGGAACCCAGCCCCGCCCACACCACCCTCGACATGGGCCGCCTGACCACCTGCCTGGGCTTCCAGGCGCCCTTCTCCCGCGCCGTGGTCGAAGACGTGCTGGAGGAGTTGTGATCGTCGGGCTGCCCTGCTTGACCAGTATCAATAATGATATCATATTGTACGGATGACGAAGATCGACGACATCCTCGTGCGCATGCGGGCCGCGCATCGCGATGTCTCGTTCGACGACCTCGCCAGGGTGTGATGGATGGAGGGCGACGATGGTGACGCGTGATCCGTCGACGGAACATTTCACCTATCGCGTGACCTGGTCGGTGGAGGACGGCGAACATGTCGCCACCTGCGCCGAATTTCCGAGCCTGTCATGGCTGGACGGCGACGCCATCGAAGCCTTGCGCGGCATCCGGAGAATGGTCGCCGACGCGATCGAGGACATGAGGGCGAACGGCGAGGCCATCCCGCTGCCGCTCGCCGAGCGTGATTTTTCAGGCAAGTTCGTGGTCCGCACCACGCCCGACCTGCATCGGCGCCTCACCCTCGAAGCCGCCGAGGCCAAGGTCAGCCTGAATCGCTGGGTGAACGCCAAGCTGGCCATGTGAATATGAGAGCATCCTCTCCACTCGTCATGGCCGGACTTGATCCGGCCATCCACGCGGCACCGTGGGAACAGCCTTGGAAACAATGGCATGGGCGGTGACACGTGGATGCCCGTGTCAAGCACGGGCATGACGGCGAAGGGTCGGTACCGTCGCCGCCGCCGCCTTTCGGCGAGCGGCGGCGCGGCCGGACTTCAGCGCAGGATCATGCGGTCGTTGATGACCAGGGCCGCCGCCTCGGTGGTCTCGAAGAAGCGGATGGCGTCCTCGGGACGCTCGGCGAGCGGCTCGTTGTTGACGTTCAGGCTGGTGTTGACCAGGACCGGCACGCCGGTGATCTTCTCGAACTCGACGATCAGATCGTAATAGCGCGGATTGTCCTCGCGGCGCACGGTCTGCAAACGGGCGCTGCCGTCGACATGGGTGACGCCGGGGATCTCCTTGGGCCGGCGCACCGGCGCCTTGTGCAGCATGAACGGGCTTTCGCGGTCGAAGTAGAACCACTCGTTGGCCTTCTCGCGCAGCACCACGGGCGCGAAGGGCCGGAACCATTCCCGCCGCTTGATGCGCGTGTTCAGGTAGTCCTTGATGTCGGCGCGCCGCGGATCGCCCAGGATCGAGCGGTTGCCCAGGGCGCGCGGTCCGAACTCCGAGCGGCCCTGATACCAGGCGACCACGCCGCCTTCGCTGATCACCTTGGCCACCGCGCCCAGATCGAGCGGCACGCCGATCTGGGGCGTGGCGTATTCGCGGCCGGTGTAGCAGATGTCGGCCGCGCTGTGGAAAACCCGCGGATCGTCGAAGATGTGGCCGGCGCACAGGAAGGCCGCGCCCACCTCGACGCCCTCGTCGCCGCAGGCCGGGAAGTGGAAGACCCGGTCGAAGGGCGCGCGGTCCTGGATCTCGGAATTGGCGTCGCAGTTGAGGAAGGTGCCGCCGCCCAGGCAGAGATTGCCGCCGTTGTAGCTTTTGGTGTGCTTGTACAACTCGGTGGACCAGTGGATCAGCACCTCTTCCAGGACGAACTGGATCGAGGCGGCGATGTCCATCGACTCGCGGTTGTCGCTGATGTCGCGGTTGAAGCGGAAATGCGGCGCATAGCCGGACAGCTCGCCCCAGATGGCGCGATGATAGCTCCAGTCGTAATCGCCCTGCCACATGTGGCGGATCTCGTGGATCGACTTCTTGTAGAAGTCGATGCGCTCGCGCGCCACCGGCCGTACCGTGCCATAGGGGGCCAGACCCATCAGGGTGCCGGCCTTGTTGATCTGCGGGCCAAGGCCGAGCGCCTCGCAGAAATAGCCGTAGACGCAGCCCATCTGCACGCCGGGAATGTACAGCGGGAACATCTTGTTGCCGTAGCCATACGAGAACAGCGAGGTCAGGTGGATCGGGCCGCTGGCGTCGACGCTGAAGCACGCCGACTGCACTTGATTGCTGGTGTAGTAGGCCGCCGCGCAGTGCGACATGTGGTGGCTGAACGTGTGGAACGGCTTGCGCAGCCCGTCGAAATCGATGACGTGGGTCAGCGAGCCGCCCGGATCGGGCGGAAACATGATTGGCGCGGTGACCCGGCTGCCGTCGCCGTTGTAGACCACCGGCCAGTGGGGATCGTCCTGGGGCGTGGCGTCGTATCCGCCGCACGCCACCGCGTCGATCTGCTCAAGTTTCAATCCGGCATGGTCCAACACATACTGGACCAATTCCTTGGTCACTCCGCCAGAATGCTTTTTGCGGTTGATCCGCTCCTTCGCGATGGCGCAGACCAGCTTGCCGTCGCGAACGATCGCGGCGGCCCCGTCGTGCCCCATCGACAAACCCAGAACAATGGCCAAGTGCTCTCTCCTGTCGCCCGATGCGGCGCTTCCCGCCAGCGCGGTGGGAGCGCAACGCGAAACCGATCGCGGTGTTGGGGCAATACACTACCTTTTAATACCGTCAGATCAAGATGAAGCGACGCCGAACGCCATCCCTTGTGGAACTGGGCCGCGCAAGTTGTCATTGACCCCGCGACGCCATTGACGATAACCTCCCCCGAATGACGCAGACGTTAGCTCACTGGAAGCATTCCAGTTTAGGCGGATCGGCCTGGACGACGGCTCCGGACCGGCCGTTTGCTTCAACCCGACATCTGCGGCATCGCCGCCGCGAGTCGTCGAATGGACGACCGATGAGGCCGAAACGATGAAAATCCAGAACTTCTGCTTCGTGATTCCGAACTCGAGCTGGTTCGACAAACGCTACTGGCACAACTTCCCCTATACTGTCGGCCTGCTGGTCGCCGTCATCAAACGGGCGGGCTGGAACGTCAGCGTCATCGACGCCAACATGGACAATCTCAGCGAGGAGCAACTCTCGCGCGCGTTGGAGAACTTGGCTCCCGACGTGGTGGCGCTCAGCGCGATGACCATCGAGTATCAGCGCACCACGCACCGCACGTTCAAGGTCATCAAGGACGCCCTGCCCGAGGCCATCACCGTGCTGGGCGGCGTCTATTCGACGCTGTCGCCGGAAGTGGCCCGCAAGGACCCCAACATCGACTACATCGTCTGCGGCGAGGGCGAGGAGCGGATCGTCAAGCTGCTGCAATCGATCGAGGGCGGTCGCATCGGCCTGGACAAGATCGACGGCCTGATCTATCGCGACGACGACGGCGTTTCGCGCTACGCGCCGCCCGCTTCGGTGGTCGCCGACCTCGATTCTCTGCCCATGCCGGACTATTCGCTGTTCGACATGAAGCGCTATACCAATCACGGCCAGAAATACACTCAGAACTTCAATTTCCGCGGATATCCGTGGGCGCAGTCGATCACTTCGCGCGGCTGTCCGTTCCGCTGCAGCTTCTGCGCCTCGAACAATGTCTACGGCACCAAGATCCGTTACCACTCGCCCGAGCGGGTGCTGGCCGAAGTCGACTGGCTGGTCAAGGAATACGGCATCAAGGAAATGATCTGGGTCGACGACAGTTACTTGCAGGACACCGAGCGCTGCAAGACGATCTTCAAGGGCCTGATCGACCGCAAATACGACATGTATTGGAAGTCCAACAACATGTCGATTTTCCTGATGACCGACGAGATCCTCGACATGATGGCGGCCAGCGGCTGCTATCAGGTGTCGATCTCGATCGAGTCCGGCCATCCGCGCACGCTGCGGCGCATCCGCAAGCCGGTCAATCTGGAAAAGATCCCGCCGCGCATCGACAAGATGAAGCAACTCGGCATGGAGATCATCTCGAACTTCGTGGTCGGCTTCCCCGGCGAGACCTGGGACGAGATCCGCACCACGTTCCAATACGCCGAGGACATCGACATCGACTACGTGCTGTTCTCGATCGCGACGCCGCTGCCGCGCACCCCGCTCTACGACGAGTGCGTGGCGAAGAAGCTGATTCCCGACGATTTCAGCTTCGAGAACTTCGAGTACTACGGGTTCGGCAAGGGCATCATCACCACCGACGACTTCACCCCGACCGAGCTTGAGACGCTGCGCGCCTTCGAGTGGGACCGCATCAACTTCAAGACCGACGAAAAGAAGCAGAAGATCTGCGGCATGCTGGGCATCACGCTCGACGAACTCGACGTGTGGCGCCGCGAAACCCGCCGCCGGCTGGGCGTCAAGGTCGACGTGGCCGACGCCTACATCGAGGGGTGACCATGGCGATCCGATCGGGCATATGTTAAGAGACCCCGACGGGGGGCGGCCTGGAACGGCGATCTCGCGACTTCACTTCAGGATGCGGACCGACAGATGGTTTCCTACCCCCGCGTGACCACGCCGGACGGCGAACGCGATTGCCGCGACAAGATCAAGCCGGTCGAGGATCTGGCCGTCATCCTGGCCGGCCTGAAGGCGGCCGGGGCCACCGTGGCGCAATGCCACGGCACCTTCGACCTGATGCATCCCGGCCACATCCGCCACATCGCCGAGGCGCGCCGCCAAGCCAAGATCCTGGTCGTGACGATCACCGCCGACCGCTTCATCAACAAGGGTCCGGGCCGGCCGATCTTCAACGAGGGCCTGCGCGCGGAATCGCTGGCCTCGCTGGAGATGGTCGATTTCGTGGCCATCCTGCCCCATCCCACGGCGATCGAGGGCATCCGCCTCTTGAAGCCCGACGTCTATATCAAGGGCTCGGAATACATCCATCCCGGCAACGACCTGACCGGCAAGATCCATGACGAGGTCGAGAACGTCCACGCGGTGGGCGGCCGGGTCCACTACACCGACGACATCACCTTCTCGTCGTCGAAGCTGATCAATTCGCACTTCTCGTTCTTTTCGCCCGAAACCGAGCAGTGGCTGAAGGAGTTCCGCTCCCGCCACTCCGGCGACGCGGTCGGCGAGTGGCTGAACAAGCTGGCCGGGTTCAAGGTCCTGGTGATCGGCGAGACGATCATCGATGAATACGTGTTCTGCCACGGGCTGGGCAAAGCCGCCAAGGACCCCATCCTGGCCTTCAACTACAAGACCACCGAGACCTATGCCGGCGGCAGCTTGGCGGTCGCCAATCACGTGGCGGGCTTCACCAACGAGATTTCGATCGTCACCCTGCTGGGCGACACCGAACGCCGCGAGGAGTTCATCCGCAGCGCCTTGAAGCCGCACGTCACCCTGAACGCGGTGACCCAGAAAAGCGCGCCCACCCTGCACAAGCGCCGCTTCGTAGACGACCACACCGGCAACAAGATGTTCGAACTCTACATGATGGAGGACGGACCGCTGGCCGAGGAGTCCGAGGCCGCGCTGCTGACCGCGCTCGAGCGCGAACTGCCCCTGGCCGACGTGGTGATCGTGCCCGATTACGGCCACGGCATGCTGACCCGCAAGGCGGTCGAGCTGATCTGCGCCAAGGCCAAGTTCCTGGTCGTCAACACCCAGGCCAACGCCGGCAACCGCGGCTTCAACCTGATCTCGAAATACCGCCGCGCCGATTATGTCTGCATCGCCGGCCACGAGTTGGAACTCGAGACGCGCATGCTCAACGCGACCTATCGCGAGCATCTCGAGGCGATCGGCCAACGCATGGACTGCCCCAACTTCACCATCACCATGGGCCGGGCCGGCACGCTGCATTTCACGCGCGGCCAGGGCTTCACCGAGGCGCCCGCCTTCGCCACCAAGGTGGTCGACCGGGTGGGCGCGGGCGACGCCGTGCTGTCGGTCACCGGCATGCTGCTGGCGGCCGGCGCGCCGTGGGACGTGATCGGGCTGGTCGCCAACGTGGCGGGCGCCGAGATGGTGGGCGACCTGGGCAACCGGGTGTCGCTCGACAAGGGACGGCTGGCCAAGCACATCGCTTCGCTTCTGAAGTAAGACCACGACGGGTGACGATGGACGAGACCGCCGAGACAAAAGAGCAGCGGCTGCGTAGCGAGGCGCTGGCGGCGGTCGAGGCCTATGCCGCCGCCACCGCGAAGCCGGCCCTGCGGCCGGGCGTCGACGGTCTGCCGGCCAGCGGCAAGGTGCTCGATCCCGCCGACGTGGTGGCGCTGGTCGACGCCGCGCTGGATCAGTGGCTGACCGCCGGCCGCTTCACCGAGGCCTTCGAGAAGGATCTCGGCGCCTTTTTCGGCCTGCGCCACGCGCGCATGACGGTGTCGGGTTCGGCGGCCAATCTGCTCGCCCTCTCGGCGCTGACCTCGCCCCGGCTGGGCGAGCGGCGGCTGGCGCCGGGCTCGGAGGTGATCACCGTGGCGGCCGGCTTCCCCACCACGGTGACGCCGATCGTCCAGAACCGCTGCGTGCCGGTGTTCGTCGATGTCGACCTCGACACCGCCAATGTCGACGTCGACGCGCTGGAGCGGGCGATCGGTCCCAAGACGCGGGCCATCTCGCTGGCCCACACCTTGGGCAACCCGTTCGACGTGTCGCGCGTCGCGGCGCTGGCCAAGGACCGGGGTCTTTACCTGATCGAGGATTGCTGCGACGCCCTGGGCGCCACCGTGGGCGGCCGGCATGTCGGCCAGTTCGGCGATCTGGCGACCGTCAGCTTCTATCCCGCCCACCACATCACCACCGGCGAGGGCGGGGCGGTGCTGACCGACCGCCGCTCGATGGCCGTGCTGGTCGAATCCTTCCGCGACTGGGGCCGCGACTGCTGGTGCGCGCCGGCCGCCGAGAACACCTGCGGCAACCGCTTCAACTGCCGCTTCGAGACCCTGCCGCCCGACTACGACCACAAATACGTCTATTCCCATCTCGGCTACAATCTGAAGGCCACCGACCTTCAGGCCTCGCTGGGCATCAGCCAGCTCGCCAAGGCGCCCGGCTTCATCGCCCGGCGTCGCGCCAACCATGCCGCGCTGATCGCCGGGATGGAGAGCCTGGGCCTCGACGAGCATTTCGTGTTGCCGCGCGCCACGCCGGGCACCGAGCCGAGCTGGTTCGGCTTCCTGCTCGCCCTGCGCGACGGAAGTCCCCTCCAGCGGCGGCCGCTGATCGAGTTCCTGACCGCGCGCAAGATCGGCACGCGCTTCCTGTTCGGCGGCAATCTGCTCCGCCAGCCGGCCTTCCAGGGGGTCGAACACCGTGTCGTCGGCGATCTGGCGCGCACCGACAAGCTGATGCGCGACGCGTTCTGGATCGGCGTCTGGCCCGGTCTCGGCCAGAGCCACGTCGACTACTTCCTCGAGGCGCTCGCCGATGCGCGAAAGGAGCTGATCCGATGAAGGTGGTGATTCTCGCCGGCGGCTACGGCACGCGCCTCGCCGAGGAAACCGATCGCGTTCCCAAGCCGATGGTCGAAATCGGCGGCCGGCCGATCCTGTGGCACATCATGAAGACCTACGCCCATCACGGCCACGACGACTTCATCGTCTGCCTGGGCTATCTGGGCCACAAGATCAAGGAATACTTCATCAACTATTTCCTGCTGAACAGCGACGTCACCTTCGACCTGAGCACCGGGGAATACAGGGCCCATCGCGCCCACGGCGAGAAGTGGAAGGTGTCGCTGATCGACACCGAGGAGAACACCCAGACCGGCGGCCGCCTGAAGCGCATCCGCTCCTATCTCGACGACGGCCCGTTCTGCTTCACCTATGGCGACGCGGTGTCCGACATCGACGTCTCGCGTCTGGTCGACTTCCACCGGAGCCACGGCAAGCTCGCCACCGTCACCGCCGTGCAGCCGCCCGGCCGCTTCGGCGTGCTGTCGATGCAGGGCGAGAAGGTGGCCGGCTTCGCCGAGAAGCTGGATACCGTCAACAGCTACATCAATGCCGGCTTCTTCGTCCTCGAGCCCGCCGCGCTGGACTACATCGAGGGCGACCACACCCTGTGGGAGCAGGAGCCGATGCACCGGCTGGCCTCGGACGGCCAGCTTCAGGGCTATCGCCACGGCGGCTTCTGGCAGCCGATGGACACCCTGCGCGACAAGCGCCGGCTCGAGCAACTATGGACCGACGGCGCGCCGTGGAAGGTCTGGGGATGACCTCGCCCTACGCCCCCGACGCCGCCTTCTGGTCCGGCCGCCGCGTCTTCCTGACCGGCCACACCGGCTTCAAGGGCGGCTGGTTGGCCGCTTGGCTGGCCCATCTGGGGGCCGAGGTTCACGGCTATTCCCTGGCGCCCGAGCGTTCGCCCAGCCTGTTCGAGGTGGTCGGGGTGGCCGGCCTGTGCCGCGGCTCGACCATCGGCGATCTGCGCGACGCGCCGCGGCTGGCCGCCGCGCTGGCCGAGGCGCGGCCCGAGATCGTCTTTCATCTGGCCGCCCAGCCGCTGGTGCGCCGGTCGTACCGCGAGCCGGTCGAGACCTTCTCGACCAACGTGATGGGCACCGTGACGTTGCTTGAAGCGCTGCGCGCGCGGCCCGAGTTGCGCGCCGCGATCGTGGTGACCAGCGACAAGTGCTACGAGAACCGCGAGCTGGGCCAGCCCTTCCGCGAGGACGATCCGCTGGGCGGACACGACTGCTACAGCGCGTCCAAGGCGGCGCAGGAAATCGTCGCGGCCAGCTATCGCGCCTCGTTCCTCAAGGCGGCGGGCGTCCGTCTGGCGACGGCGCGGGCCGGCAACGTGATCGGCGGCGGCGACTGGGGCGAGGACCGGCTGGTTCCCGACGTGGTGCAGGCCTTCGCCGCCGGCCGCCCGCTGGTGGTGCGCAACCCCGAGGCGGTGCGGCCCTGGCAGCACGTGGCCGATCCGTTGCTTGGCTATCTGCGATTGGCGCGGGCCTGCGTCGAGGGCGGCGAGCGGTTCGCCAGCGCCTGGAATTTCGGCCCCGCCTTGGAAGACATCCGGCCGGTGCGGGTGGTCGCCGAACGGATGGCGCGGGCCTGGGGCGGCGGCGCCTCGTGGCGGGCCGAGCCCCAGGACAACGCCCCCGCCGAGGCGGGCCTGCTGCGACTCGACGCCGAAAAGGCGCGCAACGATCTGGGCTGGCGGCCGCTGCTCGATTTCGACGGGATGATCGCCGAGACCGTCCACTGGTACCGCGCCTGGCACCAGGGCGAAGACGCCTGCGCGCTGTCGCGACGCATGACGGCGCTGTTCGCCGGCGCCCGGGAGCGGGCATCATGCGTGTCCTGCTGACCGGCGCCACCGGGTTCGTGGGAGGCGCCTTGGCGGCGCGGCTGTGCGGCGAGGGCCACGCGGTCCATGCCGTGATCCGACCGACCAGCGACGCGGGACGGCTGCCCGCTGGCGTGATACCCCACGTCCATGACGGCCGCACCGACACCCTGATCGCCATCGTCGCGGCGGCGGCGCCCGAGGTGGTGATCCACGCCGCCTCGCTGTTCGTGGCGCAGCACCGTCCGGCCGACATCGAGCCGCTGGTCGCCGCCAATCTGCTGTTCGGGACGCAACTGCTCGAGGCGATGGACCTCGCCGGGGTGCGCCGGCTGGTCAACACCGGCACCTCGTGGCAGCACTATCGCGGCGACGGCTTCGAGCCGGTCAATCTCTACGCCGCCACCAAACAGGCCTTCGAGGCGCTGCTCGACTATTATGTCGCGGCGCGCGGCTTCGCGGCGGTCGATCTGCTGCTCTACGACACCTACGGCCCCGGCGATCCCCGCCGCAAGGTGCTGGCGCTGCTGCTGGGCCTGGCCCGCGACGGCGGCGCGCTGGAGATGTCGCCCGGCGAGCAGAAGCTCGATCTGGTCCATATCGACGATGTCTGCGACGCCTTCCTGGCCGGCCTGGGCGTGGTCGCCGCCCCCGGCCGGCGCTCTCACGCCGTCGCCTCGGGGCGGCTGGTCACCCTGAAGGAGCTGGCCGGCATCGTCGAGGGCGTCACCGGCCGGCCCTTGCGAATCGCGTGGGGAGCGAGGCCCTACCGCGACCGCGAGGTGATGCTGCCCTGGCCGGGCCGTGGCCCGCTTCCCGGCTGGCGGGCCAAGGTGGCGTTGGAGGCGGGCATCGCCGCCACCTGGGAGGCGTTCACATGTACGAGGTAGAGCCGACCGCCATCCCCGGCTGCCTGGTGCTGCGTCCGATCGTGCGTCAGGACGCGCGCGGCGCCTTCGTCAAGATCTTCCACCGGCCCTTTTTCGCCGGGCTGGGGTTCGACCTCGACTTCGCCGAGATCTATGTCTCGCGGTCGCGCAAGGGCGTGGTGCGTGGTCTGCATTTCCAGGCGCCGCCGGCCGACCACGACAAGCTGGTCTGTTGCCTGGACGGCCGCATTCTCGACGCGGTGCTCGACCTGAGGCGCGGCAGCCCAACCGAAGGCCATCACCTGCTGTTTCCCCTGAACGGCGATCAGAGCGCCATCGTGGTGGTTCCGCGCGGCTGCGCGCACGGCTTTCTGGCGGAAAGCGAAGGCGCCCAGGTGGCCTATGCGGTGACCTCGGCCTACGACCCCGAGCGCGATCTCGGCGTGCGGTGGGACGGCGCCGGCATTCCCTGGCCGATCGACGATCCCGTGGTGTCGGAACGCGACGCCGGCTTTCCGGCGCTCGCGGAGTTCGACTCTCCCTTCGTCTGGCCGACGCCATGAACGGAATTCGGTTCCGCTCGGGCCTCGCCCCGTCGGCGACCGCGTTCGCCGCCGCCAACGGCTATGGGGTGCTCCCCCATCCCCACCAGCATGCCTACGATCCCGACGGGCGGATCGCCGCCTTCTGCCAGACCGAACCGTCGTGGTCGGTCCCGCACGCCTATCTTCGGTCGCGCTACGAAAGCGGAACCTTCCTGATCGACGGGCGCGACGCGCGGGTGCTGCTGTGGAAGTGGCGTCTCGGTAAGGGCGGCGTCGATGAATTGATGCTCACCTTCGGGCGCGACCTCAAGCTGTTGACCGACGAGGCGTACTGGCTGCGGTTCCTCCCGTTTCTGGCCGCCGACCTCGAAAGCGGCGGCTTCACGGTGACGTTGCCCGAGCCGAGGATGGAGCGCTTCGCCGGCGAATACTTCATGCTCGGCGGCAAATCGAACTGGGGCCACTGGCTCGTCGACCACTTGGCGCAAAGCCACTTTCTCGACGTCTATCCGTGGCTGCGCGACAAGACGCTGGTGGTCAACGCCATGAAGCCCTGGCAGCGCGAGACCCTCGATCATTTCGGCCTGGACAAGGTGCTTGAGATCGACTGCGACGGGATGGCGGGACTGTTCGAGTTCGAACGGCTGTGGGTGGTCTCCGGCTGGCCGCTGCCGGCCCGCATCGACCATCTGCGCTCGCGGCTGGCCGGGCGGGGGACTCCGACCCGCCGCCGCCTCTATCTGTCGCGCGCGCTGATGGCGCCGCAGACCCGCGTCGCCAACGAGGACGAGGTGCAATCCGTTCTGTGCCGCCGCGGCTTCGAGGTGGTGTTCCCCGAGAAGATGTCCCTGGCCGAGAAGATCGAGGCCTTCGGCGGCGCCGAGATCATCGCCAACGCGCCCGGCTCGGCCTCGCTCAATTACCTGCTGTTCGCCCGTCGGGACGCCATCAGCATCAATTTCGCGCCCTCGTTCATGGGCTGGGACAATCCCCCCGCCAACTGGGCGATGGGGTCGATGGCCTACATGGTTCCCGGACTGGACAGCACGGTGAACGTCTATGGCCGGCTGCCGCCGGGGATCGAGGCCCACGTCAACATCGACACCAACGAATATTACGCCCCCGACGAGTTGAACGCCGCGATCGATCGCGCCGAGGCCATGAGAGGAACGGGTCCGTGACGCTGCGAAGCCTTGAAGCCGTCGATCTCGCCGAGATCTGTCAGCGCGTCGACACCGCCCAGGGGCTCTTGGCGGCGCGGCGCAACAGCGTGCTCGACCTGCTTCCGGCGACCGAGGTCGAACTGGCGCCGGCCGAGTTCGGCGATCCCGAGGACGTGGCCAGCCTGGGCGTCGACGAGACCGAATTCTGCTATCAGGTGGTGGACAGGGTCGGCCGCGCCGAGCCGTTCCAGTTGGCCAAGCTGTTCGGCGCGCGGCTGCGCAACGGCTGCCACGCGCTGATGGCGCGGCCCGGCCTGGTGGTGGGCGAGTCCTACCACAAGCGCGATTTCCTGCTCCGTCTCGAAGGCCCGCCGCGCGGCTTCTTCCCGATCCCGGTGCCGCTGCGGGTCAACGGCGTCGAAACCTCGTTCGTGACCAACGTTTACGATGACGAGGAGCCCGATCAGATCCTGCCGGGGCCGGTGGTGGCGATCACCAGCCGCTGGGCGTCGAACTATTATCACTGGATGCTCGATTGCGTGCCCAGGCTGGCCTGCTTCGACCTGGTTCCCGAACTGCGCGGCGTTCCCATCCTGGTGCCACCCGAGGGGCCGCGCTTCCAGGCCGAGATTCTGGCGGCGCTCGGCTTCACCGAGACCGTTGCGTTCACCGGCCGGGTGCTGTCGGCCGAGGTGATGTATTTCCCCAGCTTCTTCTCGCCCGGCCTGATTTCGCGAGGCCAGATCGAGTGGCTGAAGACCACCATGTTCCGCGCCTTCGACGTGACGCCGCCCGAGCGCCCCAGCCGCCGCCTGTTCATCTCGCGCAAGGGCGCCGGGGCGCGGCGCATCGTCAACGAGGACGACGCGATGGCGATGCTCGCCCGTCACGGCTTCGAGGCGGTGCTGCCCGAGACCTTGTCCCTGCGCGATCAAGTGGCGCTGTTCGCCTCGGCCGAGATGGTGATCGCGCCCAGCGGTTCGGGAACCGTCAACGCCGCCTATTGCCGGCGCGGCACCACCGTGATCGACGTGGTGCCCGAGAACTCCAAACATTCGGCCTTCTGGCTGCTGGCCCGCGCCAACGGCATGCGCTATGGCCGCCTGGTCGCCAAGCCGGTCAACCTGCCCGCCTCGGACATGGCGCTCGATCTGGTCAAGCTGGACGCGATCGTCCGCCAAGCGGCGGGCTGAGCGATGCGCACCGTCTTCAACATCGAGATGGACGACCGCACCGTGCTGTGGCCCGAGGGCAAGTTCCTCAGCCACGTCACCTTGCAAGAGGGCGGCGACGAGAGCTTGCGCCTGGACGCGGTGTTCTTGTTCAACGAAAGCCGCGACGACACCCTGATCGCCGCGCTGAACCACGACGACGCCTGGGAACTGGGGCGCTGCCTGCTCGAAGCCGTCTATCAGGGCCGCACCCAGCACGTCCTGTCCGACACCGCGAAGATCGCGGTGGTGTTCAATCCCAACGGCTTCGTGCTGCGCTTCGGCGAGGGCCACGCGCTCAAAGAGCTGTTCATCGCCTCGCCGGCCATCATCCGGCTGTGCCAGGGCGTCCTGCGCGCCGTCGACACCCTGGGCGCGCCGGCCGCGAATTGATATGGCGCTCCACCCGACCGGGCGGCGGGCGCGCCAGCACGGCGGTTGACCGTCCCTCGCGTTTGGCGCCATTATCCCGGA
>JADFZP010000616.1 GCA_015232485.1 Alphaproteobacteria bacterium | reverse complement strand
ATTCGCGACTTCGTCCATCACAACACCCTGCACGGCTTCCAGCATCTGCCCTTCCCCGAGGCGCTGGCGGCGGCCCGCAAGGTCACCGGCATCTACGGCTATCTGCCGGCCGCCGAGTTCCGCGCGCTGTTTCACGCCGGCCGCATCGCGCCCGACGATCTCGACGCCGTGCTGGCCGAGGCGCCCGATCTTGACGCCGCCGGGACGATCGCCCCCGGTCTGACCCGTGGCGACGTGTTTCGCGCCGCGCTGCTGGCTGATCTTTCGCCGCTCGACGAGCCTCGACTGGCTTGGCAGGTCGACGAGATGGGCGCGCTGACCCGGATGCGGGACGACGTGTCGCCGGGCGCCAAGCGGCGTCTGCTCGACTCCGCCGGCCAGGGCGAGGCCGAGGCGGTCGCCGATCTGTGGCGGGTGTGCCTCGACGTGCTGGGCATCGGCGCGTGGTCGCCCACCCATCCCGAGGAACTGCTCGACCTGTCGGCCGACCACGCGCGCCAATTGCTGGCCGGACTGGCCCCCGCCGAGGACGAGGTGCGCGAGGCGCTGACCCTTGGCCGGGTGCGCGCCGCCGCCGACCGCCTGCTTGAGAGCCTTCTGCTGGATATCGGGCGTGGCACCACGCTGCGCGGCTTCCTGCTGCGGGTCACCGGGACCGACATCCTTGACGAGATGCGGCCGACGCTGCTGCGCCATCTGTCGTCGTTCCTCGACCAGGGGCTGGCGGCGTGGCACAGCCCCGACCGCGGCGAGGGCTTCTGGGTATCGTGGCGGCGCAGCGCGCTGACCGATCCGGCTTGGCTGCTCGACGATCTTCCGGATTGGCGGGACTCGATCGCCTCGCTGCCCGACGATCCCCAGGTGGCGCTCGACGCGGCGCTGTGGCGCATCGGCCTGCCCGCCGATCGCCACGACGCCTATCTGGAGCGGCTGGCCCTCGAACTGCCCGGCTGGTCGGGCATGGTGCTGTGGCGCCATCTGCGCCCCGGCTATCAGGATCTCGAACCGCGCCGCGTCGAGATGATCGACTGGCTGGCGGTGCGCGCCACCATGGAAGGGCTTTACGCCCGCCGCCTGTGCCGCGCGGAGTGGCAGATCGAGGCGCGGCTGGACATCTTCCGCTGGCGCTTCCACCACAATCGCGGCGAGTTGCTGGTGCGCGAGGCGCTGTTCGCCGGGGATTTGCCCGAATACCTCGAAACGCGCGCCCAGCGGATGCTGCGCCAAAGCCCCGACCAGCCATCCGAGGACGTCGGCTGGGATACCTTGGCCAACATGCTGTGGACGTGGCGTCTGGCGCGCCAGGGCTCGGGCCGCACGGCGCCGCGCCACGGCTGGCCGCTGTTCCGGCTGGCGCAACATTTGGGCCTGTGCGCCCGCGAGTTGCGCGAAGGCGGCGCCGCGCTGGCCGAGGCGCTGTTGGCCTGCGTCGATCGGCTCGACGACGAGACCTCCGGCCACCTGTGGCTGCAAGCCTACGAGCGGCACTATCAGGCTTGGATTTTCGACGCTCTGACCGTCAATCACGGCCGCGGCCGTTGGGACCGCCGCGACCAGAGTCCGGCCGGCCAGGTGATCTTCTGCATGGACGACCGCGAGGAGGCGTTCCGCCGCCATCTCGAGGAACTCGATCCGGGCATGGAGACGCTGGGCGCCGCCGGGTTCTTCGGCGTGCCGATGAACTGGCTCGGGCTCGACGATACGCTGGCGTCGCCCTTGTGCCCGGTGGTGGTGACGCCCTCGAACGAAGTGCGCGAAGTGCCGGCGGCCGGCGCCGAGCCTTTGGCCGAGGCGCATCGGAAAAGGCGCGCCCGTCGTGTCGCCTTCGGCCGCCTGCTGGCCCGCGAAAGCCATCGCGGCGTGTTCGTCCCGGCGCTGGTCGCCTTGGCGAGCGCCCCCGCCGCGCTGCTGGCCCTGTCGGCCAAGGCGGTGGCGCCGTTGCGTTTCGGCCGGATGGTCGAGGCGATCCGGCGTCGTATCGATGGCGCGGTGCCGACCACCATCACCGCCAACGCGCCCGACGACGGCCGGCAGGCGACACCGGACAGCCCGCGATCCGGCTTCACCGATCTGGAACAGGTCAACCGGGTCGAAGCGTTCCTGCGCATGGTGGGCCTGACCTACGGCTTCGCGCCGTTGGTGGTGATGATGGGGCACGGCTCGTCGAGCCAGAACAACCCGCATCTCGCCGCCTATGACTGCGGCGCCTGCTCGGGCCGTCATGGCGGGCCGAACGCGCGCGTCTTCGCATCGATGGCCAATCGGCCGAACATTCGCGCCGCGCTGCGCGAGCGCGGCATCGACATCCCCGAGACCACCTGGTTCCTAAGCGCCGAGCACAACACCGCCGACGAGGACATCGACTGGTACGATCTCGACGCGCTGCCGCCCTTCTTCGGGCGTGAATTCGAGCGGAT
>JADFZP010000615.1 GCA_015232485.1 Alphaproteobacteria bacterium | reverse complement strand
GCGGTGACACGTGGATGCCCGTGTCAAGCACGGGCATGACGGCGATCTCTCCACGTCGTCATGGCCGGACTTGATCCGGCCATCCACGCGGCTCCGTGGGAACAGCCAGCACGGGCATGACGGCGAAGGGGCCTCGAAGCGGCTAGTGAGTTCGCCGGGCGCGGGCGTTCCGCCCGCTTGGCCCCCGCCGCAATGGCGGGTGACTTCAGCCGGCCGCCAACTGCTGGTCGCCCTTGCGCCGCAGCGACTGGGTCAAGGCGGGCAGGCCGCCCGAGCGCAGGGTGGCGGCGTATTCCGAACGCCACGTCGCGAGTTGGCTGATGCCACCGGCCAGCAGGATGTCGTGGACGCCCCAGCGGCCGTCGCGTTCGGTCATCACGTAGTCGATGCGCACCGGCTCCTTGCGCGGGCGGACGATGCGGGTTTGGACGAGGCGGCTGCCCGAGGGGCCGGGCTCGACGCCCAGCGTCTCGAAAGACTGGCCGGAATAGTCGTCGAAGCGGTTGGCGTAGGTGGCGATGGCCATGTGGGCGAAGGCGTCGACCAGCGCCTCGCGCTCGGGCTGGCCGGCCGTGGCCCAAGCGCGGCCGGTGGCGATTCGCGCCATCTCGCCCAAATGGAATCCTTGAGTCAGCGGCGCCTTCAGCCGCTCGTAGCGGCCGCGCGGCCCAAGCGTTCCGGCCTCGGCCATCACCGAAAGGATCGCCCGGTGGAAGTCGGCGACCACCCGTTCAGGCTCGCCCGCCTGGGCCGGGGCGGCGAAAGATCCCGCCACCACCAATAGAACCGCCGCCATCCACTGTCGCATGGGAGCCCTTTGCCTGGGGTTGAACGCGCCCCTGGCCCCCCAATATGGCGCTCGACCCGCCGCGTCCAAGAGGGACCACCATGCAGGACGCCGCCCGTCGGCCCGAGCCGCTTGAGGACCGTGTCGGCCGCGCCGTCGGAGAGGCCCGCGTCTGGCTGGCCGACCACCAATCCCCCGATGGACACTGGGTTTTCGAACTGGAGGCCGACGCCACCATCCCGGCCGAATTCATCCTGCTGGGCAATTGGCTGGGCGAGCGCGACCCGGCGATCGAGGCGCGCCTCGCCGCCAAACTGCGCCGCTTGCAGGGCGCCGACGGCGGGTGGCCGCTGTTTTTAGGTGGCGAGGCCGAGATCAGCGCCACCGTCAAAGCCTATTACGCCCTGAAGCTGGCGGGAGACGACCCCGGCGCGACCCACATGGCCGCCGCCCGCGCCCGCGTCCTGGGCTTGGGCGGCGCGGCGCGGGTCAACGTGTTCACCCGCTTCACCCTGGCGCTGTTCGGCCAGATGTCTTGGAATTGCGTGCCGGTGACCCGCGTCGAGGCGGCCCTGCTGCCCGGCCTGTCGCCCTTTCACCTCGCGAAGGTCGCCTATTGGACGCGCACCGTGATGGTGCCGCTGATGATCCTTGCGACCTTGAAGCCGGTCCGCACGCCGCGCGGCATCGGCGTCGCCGAATTATGGGCCGATCCCGAGGACGCCCGACAGGCGCCCCTGCGCAACCCGACCGGCCGTTGGCCGGGCGAGGCGCTGCTGCGGGTCGATCGCCTGATGCGCCGCCTGGAACGGTTCGTGCCCAAATCCGTCGAGCGGCGCGGTATCGAAGCGTGCCTGGGCTTCATGCGCGAGCGCCTGAACGGCGAGCATGGCCTGGGCGCCATCTTCCCCGCGATGGCCAACGCGCTGATGGCGATGGAGGCGCTGGGCGTGCCGCCCGACAATCCCGAACGCCAAGCGGCGCGGCGCGCCCTCGACCTGCTGCTCACCGAAAATGGCTGCCAACCCTGCCTGTCGCCGGTCTGGGACACCGCGCTGGCCGGGTTGGCGATCGCCGAGGCCGGCGTGACCCATTCGGCCCGCGCCGCCGCCTCGTGGCTGGCCGAGCGGCAAATCCTCGACGTGGCCGGCGATTGGGCGTGGAAGCGCCCCAACACCCGGCCGGGCGGCTGGGCCTTTCAATACCGCAACGACCACTACCCCGATGTCGACGACACCGCCGCCGCCGCGATGGCGCTGGACCGCGCCGACCGCGAGCGCCATCGCGAGGCGATCGTCCGCGCCGCCGAATGGATCGTCGGCATGCAAAGCCGGGGCGGCGGCTGGGGCGCCTTCGACGCCGACAACACGCACGCCTTTCTCGACAACATCCCCTTTGCCGATCACGGCGCCCTGCGCGACCCGCCGACCGCCGACGTCAGCGCCCGCTGCCTGGCCTTCCTGGCGCAGACCGGCTTAGGCCACGAGGCGGCGGCGCGCGCCGTCGGGTTCCTGTGGCGCGCGCAGGAGCCCGAGGGCTCGTGGTTCGGGCGCTGGGGCACCAATTACATCTATGGCACCTGGTCGGCGCTGGTCGCGCTGTCGGCCGCCGGAGTCGCCCCCTGGCATCCCCGCCTG
>JADFZP010000614.1 GCA_015232485.1 Alphaproteobacteria bacterium | reverse complement strand
GCGCGACGGGCTGCGCCTGCCGCCCGGCGGCGGCGGGGTGATGGTGCGCGAGGTCGATCCCCAAGGCGTCGCGGCGGCGGAAGGCATCCGGGCCGGCGACGTGATCCTGGGCATCGATCAGGAAACGGTCACATCCCCTTCGGACGTGGCCAAAAAGGTGGACGAGGCCAGGGCGTCAAAGCGCTCCGGCGTTCTGGTCCTGCTCCACCGTGACGGCGGTCGACGGTTCGTGGCGCTTCCCCTGGCCTGAACCGTCGACGACAGGGCGCCGCCCCGTACTCCCCCCTCCCCGGGGCGGCGCCCTTTCCGTCGAGGCCATCACTCTTATATGATGGCACCCATGAGACTCCTGTTGATCGAAGACGACGCCGAGACGGCGTCCTACATGCTGAAGGGCCTGAAAGAGGTCGGGCACGTCGTCGACCATGCGGCCGACGGCACCGAGGGCCTGTACATGGCGGCCGAGCGGCGTCACGACGTGCTGATCGTCGACCGCATGCTGCCCGGCATCGACGGGCTGTCGATCATCCGCACCCTGCGCGCGGCGGGCAATGTCACCCCCGTGCTGGTGCTCAGCGCGCTGGGCAAGGTCGACGACCGGGTGCTGGGCCTCAAGGCCGGCGGCGACGACTATCTGGTCAAGCCCTATGCCTTCGCCGAATTGCTGGCCCGCATCGAGGCGCTGGCCCGGCGCCAAGCGGCGGCCCCGGCCGAAATCACCAACCTGCGGGTCGAGGATCTGGTGATGGATTTGCTGACCCGCACGGTCAGCCGATCCAACCATCCCGTCGAGTTGCAGCCGCGCGAATTCAAGCTGCTGGAATTTTTGATGCGCCACGCCGGCCAGGTGGTGACGCGGACCATGCTGCTGGAAAACGTCTGGGACTATCATTTCGACCCCCAGACCAATCTGATCGACGTTCACATCAGCCGTTTGCGCCAGAAGGTGGACAAGGGCTTCGAACAGCCCCTGATCCATACGGTGCGCGGCGCCGGGTATATGTTGCGTGGAGCATCTTAACCTCCTCCGCACCACGAGCTTCCGGCTCGCCCTGAGTTACCTGGTGGTGTTCACCGCCTCGGCGCTGATGCTGCTGGGCGCCGTCTGGCTGACCACGGCCTCGTTCGTCGAACAGCAGATCAAGGAGACCATCACCGCCGAGATCACCGGCCTGTCCGAGCAGTACCGCGAACGCGGCCTGCCCGGCTTGACCTCGGTGATCAACGACCGCGCGGCGGCCAGCCTGGAACGCAACACCATCTATCTGCTCGACGCCCCCGAGCAGGGCCATCTGGCCGGCAATCTGTATGGCTGGCCCGAGTCCGAGGCCGACGCGGATGGCTGGTTGCGCTTCCCGGTCGAGCGGGTGCGCGACCCGGCGCAGCGCGACGACCGCATCACCGACGCGCTGGCCCGCACCTTCAGCCTGCCCGGCGATCATCGGCTGCTGGTCGGGCGCAGCCTGCACGACGCCATGCGCCTGCGCCGCGCCGTCACCGATTCGATCATCTGGGGCATGGCGCTGACCGTGCTGCTGGGGGTCGGCGGCGGCATCTTCACCAGCCGCCAGCTTCTCTACCGGGTCGAGGGCATCAGCCGCGCCATCCGCGGCATCATGGGTGGCGACATGAGCCGGCGCATGCCGCTGGGCCGCGGCGGCGACGAGTTCGACCAATTGGCCGCCAGCCTGAACGCCATGCTCGACGAGATCGAGCGCCTGATGGCCGGCATCCGCGACGTCACCGACAACATCGCGCACGACCTGCGCACCCCGTTGAACCGTCTGCGCAGCCGCATCGACATGGCGCTGTTGGCCGAGCACGATCCCGCCGAATACCGCCGGGTGCTGGAGCAGACGGTGGCCGAGGCGGATTCGCTGCTGGCCACCTTCAACGCCCTGCTGACCATCGCCCAGGCCGAGGCGGGCAGCGGGCTCGGCCGCTTCGAACCGCTCGACGCCGGCTTGCTGGCCGCCGACATCGTCGAGCTTTACGCCCCGTTGGCCGAGGAGAAGGGCCTCACCCTCACGCTGAACGCGACGGATGGCGTGACCGTCGACGGCGACCGCCATCTGCTGTCGCAAGCGCTGGCCAATCTTCTCGACAACGCCGTGAAGTACACGCCCGAAGGCGGCCGCGTCACGGTGACCGTCGACGCCACCGGGGTGGAGGTCGCCGACACCGGCCCCGGCATCCCGCCCGAGGCCCGCGACCGGGTGCTCGAACGCTTCGTGCGCCTGGACGCCACCCGCACCACCCCCGGCAACGGCTTGGGCCTGTCGCTGGTCGCCGCCGTCGCCCGCCTCCACCGCGCCCGCCTGTCGCTGGCCGATGGCGGCCCCGGACTGGTGGTGCGGCTGGCGTTTGGCGGTTAGCGCGGCATGTTGAGCGTGCGCGACCTGACGCGGCCGGGATTGGCTCCGGCG
>JADFZP010000005.1:12909-23851 GCA_015232485.1 Alphaproteobacteria bacterium | reverse complement strand
CCTCTCCACTCGTCATGGCCGGACTTGATCCGGCCATCCACGCGGCACCGTGGGAGCAGCCTTGGAAACAATGGCATGGGCGGTGACACGTGGATGCCCGTGTCAAGCACGGGCATGACGGCGAGGGGCCTCGAAGGGGCTAGCGAGGGACGGCTGCGGGCTTTTTCCGCGGCCTGCGAAACTCGTCAGCAGTCCGGCTTGGTGGTCTTCTCGACCTTGTCGAGCTTGCCGCGCAGGCTGAAATTGCCGAAGTCCTGAACCAGATCGGTGGCCACGCCGTTCTCGAAATAGCGGACGCCGACCTCGTATTCCGGGGTCTCGTCTTTGCTGTCGAGCGGGAAGAAGGCCATCCGCATGCGCCAGGAATCGGCCGGCGGAACCGGGGTCGGGGTGGCCGCCGCGGCGAGGAACCGGCCGAGCACCGCCGTGACGATGTAGGGCCCTTCGGCATCCGAGCCGTCGAAGACGACCTTTGAGACGAAGTTCTCGTTGGCGCGGGCCCGCTCCAGCAGCCTTTCGGTATGTTCGGTGGGGAACAGGGTGCCCGGCGGTAGGGCGATGGTCTTGGCGTCCGGCTTGAGGAACTTGACCTCGCCCTTCTTGTCCGGCGCCACCGAGGCGGTGCCGTCGATCTCTTCGGTGACCTCGCCTTCACGGGTGCTGCGAACGTGGAAGCGGTATTTGCTGCCGTCCTTGGATTCCCAGGTGACGAAATCCCAGGTGGTGTCGACCTGCTCGCCCTCGGCATAGGCCAGGGTCAGCGTGGTCTTGTTCGACACCGTCCAGCCATCGCAGGAATCGGCGAATTCGTAGGTCATCGCCCCCGTCGCCGCGGCGATGCCGCTGGAGGCTCGCGACGAGGCGAGGCTCATGGAATAGGTGGCCTTGTGGGGAAGGAGTTCGACACCGGCCAGGGCCGGGCCTGCGCAGGCGACGACCACGGCGACGAACGCCGCGGCGGCAGGTTTCCTCATGATGGCCTCCGGTTGACGAGGCCGGCATTATACAGCCTCACTCCCTGAGAGATAGTGGCTCGACATTGCCGGGCAAGTCTTGCCGGCGGGCACATCCTGCCGGGCCGCCGCGATGGCGGTCCGCGGCCTTGCCGCTGGCACGCCGGTTGCTCACCCCCGCCTCCATGATGAAACTGGATGCGATTTTCCGTCGGCGAAGGCGGCCCGTGCCATCGCCCGTGACTGCGGAGTCGGCGCCCATGCCGGCCGCCGAACCGCCGCCGGCCTTGCCCGAGGTGATTTTGCTGCCGCCCCCCGAGGGTTACCATCGGGCGCGTTTCCTCACGCCGCGCGAACTTGCCGAGTGGGCGCATGAGAGATATCTGGAAGGTGCCTTGACCTGGGAGGAATACCGCGAGGTCGGCTTTCCGTCGGAACTTCATCCCGACTACGACCGCACGATCGGCGCCTTGACCGGCGAACGCGCCGCCCCCGATGAAAAGCGCGACATGGTCGCCGACTGGGTGCGCAGGGTCGAGTTCGATCGGCGCCACACCCCGGAAGACGCGGCCCGCATTGGCCGCGCCGAGCGCATTCTCACCTTGCTTCAGACCGGGCGAGCCGCCGCCGCGTGATCAGCGGACGCGCTTGCCCCGCAGATGGGTCATGCCATCCCACAGCAGCAATTCGCAAGTGTCGCCGTCGAGGCTCAACTTCCAGTTCTTGCCTTCCCTCGCCTTGGTCAGCACCACCGGCCAGCCATCGCCCTCGGTCGACTTCTTCCACTTGCCCGTGATGTTGCCCCATTCGTAATTGCCGCCCTCGGAAACGTCCAGGAACGCGCCGCCACCCGCGATGCCCACCTCGACGCCGCGCGGCGTCTCGACCACCGAGCCGGGAACGAAGGTCTGCCAGCGGCCCAGCATCTGGCGCGGGCTTTGGTCGGCGGTATCGCATCTGGCGTCGACGACCGCCTCGCGGCGATCTCCGCCCGCATTCGGCCCCACCCGCTCGCCGCGGTCGGGGCGGACCCGCTCGGCGCGGTCGGGGCGAACCCGCTCGCCGCGATCGGGGCGCACCCGCTCGGACCTGTTGGGCCGGATCTGCTCCGATTCGAACGGCTGGATCTGCTGCGATTCGTAGGGCGAGACCTGCTGGGCGGTGAACTGCGCCGCGGCGGGCGAAGCGGCCACCATCACGCCGATGGCGGCGCATGTGACGAGAACGCGCATTCCGGAACTCCCTTGGTTGGCGGGCGCATTGTCGCGCATTCAATGCGGCTGCGCCAGTACCAGGGAGCCCAGCCCGGCCCCCGCCGTGGTGGCGAAATCCCAAGCCGGGACGGAAAAAACATTTGCGTCGAGAGCGGCGACCACATTGTCCCAAACCGTCTGGTCGCGATGGTCGTCGAAGGCGGGAAGCATGATCGCCGCGTTCCCCATGAAGGCGTCGGTGTAGGACATCGGCACGCGGCGTCCGTCGGGACCGAGGCGGCGACGCGGTTGGGGCGCTTCGACCAATTCGAGCTTGCGCCCGGCCGCGTCGCGGGACCGACCCAAGATGTCGCGGTTGGCTTCGAGCGGAACGAGGTTGGGATCATCGGACTCGCCGCCGACCAGCGCCATCACCAGACCGGGCCGCAGGAAGCGGGCCACCGAGACCAGCCGGCCGGGCGGCGGCTCGCCCTCCAGTCCGGTCTCCAGCCAGATCACCACGCGGGCGCCCAGCCATTCGGCCAGCATCGCCTCGGCATCTTCCCGCGACATCGCGCGCAGCAGCGCCTGGGGGGCGAGGCAGGTTCCCTCGCCGTCGACATCGATCGCGAAGCCGTCAAGCGGCAGCGGGCAGTCGAACCGTCTGAGCGACAGCAGGTCCAGCAACCGCCCCGCCACCGCGCCGCCGCGCCATCTCAGCCCGGCCCGTCCGCCGTCCGGCCCGATCAGAAAGCCGGGGCCGACCGCGCGCATGCAGCAATGATCGTGGGCGATGGCGACGGCGCCCACCCCCGCGCCGCAATACAGCGAGACGTCGACCACCTGGGCGGGATTGGCCAACACGCTGACCGGCCCCAAGGCGGCCAGACCGCGCGCCAGATCGGCCAGCGACAAGCGGGCCGATTCGACGGCCTGTTCGTCGAGGCCGGGCGGCGCCTCCGGCCAAGCCAGCCAGTACCGTTTGACCGGCAGCCATTCCGGCGCCAGAAAAAAGCCCTCGTCGAGCGGTGTCATCGCCCCGCCTCCACCACGCCCACACCGGGCAACGTGGTGTCGCGGCGGGCCGACCGCCAGCCTTACCCCTCGGTCGTCTTCTTCGGCTTGGGAAGATCGACCTTGAGGTGCAGTTCCTTCATGCGCTCGGGCGGGATCTCGGCCGGCGCCTGCATCAGCAAATCTTGCGCCTGCTGATTCATCGGGAACAGGATGACCTCGCGGATATTCGGCTCGTCGGCCAACAGCATGACGATGCGGTCGACGCCCGGCGCGGCGCCACCATGCGGCGGAGCCCCGTAGCGGAAGGCGTTGAGCAGCCCGCCGAAGCGGCTTTCGACGTCCTCGGCCGAATAACCGGCCAGCGCGAAGGCCTTGAACATGATGTCGGGGCGATGATTGCGGATGGCGCCCGACGACAATTCGATGCCGTTGCAGACGATGTCGTATTGGTAGGCCTTGATGTCGAGCGGGTCCATGTTCTCCAGCGCCTCGAGACCGCCCTGCGGCATCGAGAACGGGTTGTGCGAGAATTCGATCAGCCCGGTGTCCTCGTTGCGCTCGTACATCGGGAAATCGACGGTCCAGCAGAACTTGAACACGTCCTTCTCGAACAGGTCCAACTCGGTGGCGATGCGCGTGCGCACCAGCCCCGCGAACTTCGCGGCGGCGTTCTTCTTGTCGCAGGCGAAGAACACGGCGTCGCCGTCCTGGGCGCCGGTCGCCTCGCGGATCGCCTGGATGCGGCCTTCCTCGAGGTTCTTGGCGATCGGCCCCTTGGCGCCTTCGGCGGCGAACACGATGTAGCCCAGCCCGCCGGCGCCCTGCTCGCGCGCCCAGTCGTTCAGCTTGTCGAAGAAGCTGCGCGGCCGGTCGCCGGCCCCCGGCGCGGGAATGGCGCGCACGATCGCGCCCTTGTCGATCGCCTTGGCGAAGATGCCGAAATTCGAGCCGCGGAACGCTTCGGTGACGTCGGAGATGAGCAGCGGGTTGCGCAGGTCGGGCTTGTCCGAGCCGTATTTCAGCATCGACTCGTCGAAGGGAATGCGCACGAAGGGTGGCGGCGTGACGGCGCGGTCGCCCGCGAATTCCTGGAAGACGCCATGCAGCACCGGCTCGATGGCGTCGAACACGTCGTCCTGGGTGACGTAGGACATCTCGAAATCGAGCTGATAGAACTCGCCCGGCGAGCGGTCGGCGCGGCCGGCCTCGTCACGGAAGCAGGGCGCGATCTGGAAATAGCGGTCGAAGCCGGCCACCATCAGCAATTGCTTGAACTGCTGCGGCGCCTGCGGCAGGGCGTAGAACTTGCCGGGATGGATGCGCGACGGCACCAGATAGTCGCGGGCGCCCTCGGGGCTCGACGCGGTGAGGATCGGCGTCTGGAACTCGGTGAAGCCCTGGTCCTGCATGCGGCGGCGCAGGCTTTGGATCACCCGGCTGCGCAGCATCATGTTGGCGTGAACGTCCTCGCGCCGCAGGTCCAGGAAGCGGTAGCGCAGGCGCATGTCTTCCGGGTATTCCTGGTCGCCCGACACCTGGATCGGCAGCACGTCGGCTTGCGACAGGATTTCGGCCTGGGCGACCTGGACCTCGATTTCGCCGGTGGCGAGGCGGGGGTTCACCGTCTCGGGCGAGCGGCGCACCACCGTGCCGGTGACGCAGACCGTGCTTTCCGGCCTGGCCGCCTCAAGCACCTTGAACACCGGCATCGAGACGTCGACCACGATTTGCGTGATGCCGTAATGGTCGCGCAGATCGACGAACAACAGATTGCCGTGGTCGCGCTTGCGGTGGACCCAGCCCGACAGCCGAGCCGCCGTGCCGGCGCTCTCGGCGCGCAATTCGCCGCAGGTGTGCGTTCTGTAGCGATGCATGGGTTTAGTCCTTTCCGGGGCGCATGTCGGCGGAAAAAGCGCATGCGGGACCGCCTTTGTCAAGGCGGCTTTGGTGGTCCGATCAGCCCTTGTGCAGGGCTCTGGCCGGCCCCGCCAGGGTCAGTTCCAGCGCCTTGCATTTCAGGGCGACGACCTCGACGAACTTGTCCTTCTCCAACTCGTGGTCGGCGAAGGTGCGGCAGATCGGATCGAGATGATTGCGGGCGAAACCGGAATCGGCCAGCAGCCTTTCGCTGCCCTTGCCCAGTTCCGCAAGGAAGGTCGACAGGAACAGCGGCAGCCGGTCGATGGCCAAGCGATTGAGCGCGGTCAGCGCCTCGGGCGCCAGATCGGCGAGCAGCGGGCCATAAACCATCACCCGCTCGCGATCGACCTCCTCGACCAATTCGAAATAGTCCTCGTCGCGCGCATAGAAGTGCCAGACGCGATCGCGCATCGCCTCGAGGAACAAGGGATAGCGCCGCTCGCCCCACCAGTTCAGGCCATAGACGCAGCGGGGATCGGCGGCCAGGGCGCGGGTGAAGTCGAAACCCGCCACCTTGCGCGCCTTGCGCAGTTTGACGACGTCGAAGCTGGCGATCATCTGAAGCTCGTCCTGGGTGCGGAACAGCGTGATGTCGCGGCCCAGCTCGGCCAATTGCCCGCGCTCGAACAGGAAGAAATAGTATTTGATCAAAGGCAGTTGCCAGGCGAAGGCGATCCAATGCTTCAACTCGTCGAGCTTGCGGTCGCCATCGGTCTTCTGCGGAGCGGCGACGGCGTCGGGCTTCTTGCGGAACAGCCCGCCCTTGTCGGCGACCGGGGCCGCCGCCTTGGGCTTGCCCTCGGCCTCGGCGAACATGCGCTTGGCGCAGGTGAAGACCAGCATCTGCTCGACCTGGGCCAAATTGACGCCGCACGCCAAGGGCGTCCAGTCGTCGCCCACCGGGGCGCCCTGGGCATCCTTGGCGATCTCGGCGCCCTGGTCGCGATGCGCCCGGTAGGCGTTGACGAATTCGAGAAGCGTGGACGCGTTGCCGATCACCGCGCCGTATTCGGCCGGGCGCACGAAGCCCGCCTGCTGCAAGCGGACCAGCATCGCCTTGACGCCGCCGATCACCCGCTTCTTGACCTCGGGGTCGAGTTCGACCGAGGCCGGCAGCCTCGGCAGGAATTTCTCGGCGGCTTGCGCCGCGTCGTCCGCCCTGTTCGTCATCAAATCCGCCCGGCAGTTCCGCCCCGGGTACAGTGGTGAAACGAAAGCGGCCTTGTCAACCCTGCTGCGCCTTGCGCCCCCATCGTCCGAGCGTGTACAAGCATCGTCATGACTTTAATTACTGATTCGGCCGAATTGGCCGCGCTCTGCACCCGCCTGTCCACGGCGTCGTTCATAACCGTCGACACCGAATTCATGCGTGAAAAGACGTATTGGCCACAGCTTTGCCTGGTCCAGGTGGCCGGGCCGGACGAGGCCGTGGCGGTCGATCCGCTGGCCGAGGGCATGGACCTCGCGCCGCTGTTCGAACTGCTGGCCAATCCGGCGGTGCTGAAGGTGTTCCACGCGGCGCGCCAGGACATCGAGATTTTCCATCACCTGTCGGGCAAGATCCCGGCGCCCCTGTTCGACACGCAAGTGGCGGCGATGGTGTGCGGCTTTGGCGACGCGGTGGGTTACGAGACCCTGGCGGCGCAACTGGCCCGCGCCCGCATCGACAAGTCGCTGCGCTTCACCGACTGGATGCAGCGGCCGCTAACCGATCGCCAACTCCATTACGCGCTGTCCGACGTGACCCATCTGCGGGTCGCCTACGAGAAGCTGCGCCGCCGACTCGACCGCAACGGCCGGCTGTCCTGGCTGGACGAGGAGATGGCCCAACTCACCGACCCCGTCACCTATGACGGCGATCCCGAGGATTCGTGGCGCCGCCTGAAGCCGCGCTCGTCCAGCCCGCGCTTCCTGGCCATCCTGCGGGAACTGGCCGCATGGCGCGAGCGCGAGGCGCGCGAGAAGGATTTGCCACGCCAGCGCCTGGTGCGCGACGAGGCGCTGATGGAGATCGCCGCCAGCGCGCCGACCACCGTCGATGATCTGGCGCGCACCCGCGGCATGTCGCGCGGCACCGCCGAGGGCCGTTTCGGCCAAGCCATGCTGGCCGCCGTGACGCGCGCCCAGGCCCTGCCCGAGGAGCAATGCCCGACCCCGCCCGAGCGCGTCGATCTGCCGCGCGGCATGGGGCCGGTGGTCGATCTGCTCAAGGTGCTGCTGAAGCTGAAATGCGACGAGCACGACGTGGCGTCGAAGCTGGTCGCGTCGTCCTCGGACATCGACGCGATCGCCGCCGACGACGAGGCGCCCGTCCCCGCCCTGCATGGTTGGCGCCGTCAGGTGTTCGGCGAAGACGCCCTGCGCCTCAAGCACGGCCGCATCGGCTTGGCGCTCGCCCCCGACGGCAAGAGGATGCGACTCGTTCCCCTGACCGATGAGTGATTCCGGGTATTAGTTGCCGCCCTCGGTGAACAGACGCGCGAGCGCCAGAGAAACCTCGCGATCCAATTCGACGGCGACGCCCTGCTTCTTGAAGATCAGGATGGCATTCCCGCTTTTGTGAATGCCGATACCGTCTGGCGCACCTTCGACGGTGAAGTCTTTTCCTGGCGCCTTGCAGACCACTTTAACCCGCATGTCAAATGCCTCCAGTGCGCGCCCGAAGGCGCGACCTCGGCCCTCCCCCCAGACTGTAGCCCGTTCGGAACGCCATCCGCAAAGGAAACCGGCGCCTCATCCTCAGCCGGTCTCGCCCAGCGTCCATTCGATCCAGATCTTCCTGACCCAAACGACCATGACCACGGTCAGCGGTTCGGCCAGGATGGTGCCCGGCAAGCCGAGCAGCACGCCCATGCCGACCACCGAGATCACCGTGAGGACCGGCGGCACGTGAACCGCGCGCTTCTCGATCAGCGGCAGGACGAAATAGCCCTCGAGCTGCTGGACCGCCAGGAACAGCGCCGCCACCAGCAACGTCTGCCGCCCCCCCTGCCCGATGGCCAGCAGCAGCGCCGGGACGGCGGCGACGATCGGCCCGAAGATCGGCACGAAGTCGAGCAGTCCGGCCAGAATGCCGAGCGCGATGGGAAACGGCACCCCGATCAGCGCCAACCCGGTGCCGACCAGCACGGCCACCAGGGTCATCGCCGCCAGCTTGCCCAGCAGATAGCGGCGCAACGAGCGGCCGGTGACGCCCAGCAGCTCGCGGGCGCGGGCGCGGTGGGTGGGCGGCACCAGCCGCACCGCCCCCTCGGCCTGGCGGGCGGGCGTCGCGGCGAAGTAAAGGCCGATCACCACCAGGATCAGCACGTCCATCAGCACCCCCAGGGTCGACGACGCCACGCCGGTCATCTGGCCGAAAATGCCCGAATTGAGCATGTTCTCGGGCCGCGCCTCCTCGAGCTGGCGCAGGATCACGCGGCCGATGCCGGTGCCGCGCAACGATTCGGAAAAGCCCTCTACGGCGCGCGTCACCTGGTCGGCCAGGCCCGAGATCTGCGAGGCAACCTGCGCCCCGATCAGCGCGGAACTGGCCCCCAGCAGCGTAAGCAGCAGCACCACGACCACGGCCAGCGCCCATCGCCGCGCGATACCCGACCGGCGCGCCAGCGCTTCGGCCATGCCATCCAGGGCGACCGCCAGCAGAATGCCGCCAAACACCAGCAGCAGCAGCCCGCGTAGCTGGAAGACCAGTGCGGCGCCGATCGCCAACGCGGCGACGAACGTCACGCGACGATGAAACTCGCGCTGCTCCATGCCGCGTGAACACCCGTCGCGTCGAGTCGCGCCTTGCCTCTTCGGTCGAGGTGGCGGGCGCCGCCGGCCACGCCCAAATGAGGCGCGTCCGCCCCGCTGGAGCCCGCCATGAAACGCCTTCTCGTCGCTCTCGCCGCCCTGCCGCCGCTGCTCGGCGCGGCTCCCGCCGATGCCGATTCGTGGAGGAACGAGGGCTTCGGCCGCGGGTATGGCTTCGGCAAGGGTGGACCGGATCTGCGCGGCTGCCGCATCGAGCGCCGCTGGACCGGCCATGGCTATCGCGAGTTGATCGACTGCGATCGCCGGGTCTGGGGGCAGCCGGCCCGGCAGCTTCCCCCCGTCCCGTTCACCCCGCGTTGGGGGCCGCCGGTCACCCATTGGCGCGGCCTGCACTGCCGCGAGTATGCGACGCTGGTCAGAATCGGCGGTCGCCTCGAGGAAGTGTGGGGCGTCGCCTGCCGGATGCCGGACGGAAGCTGGGAGCTTCAGTAGCCCGGCATGCCGCGGTATTCCGCCGCCACCTCGGCGTAGTTGGCGGCGGATTGGGGGAAGAAGGCCACTTCCTCGGCCGTCAAGGCGCGCAGGGGCTTGGCGGGGCTGCCGCCCCACAGTTCGCCCGCCTTGACGCGCTTGCCCGGCGTGACGAGCGCCCCGGCGGCCACCATCGCCCCCGATTCGACGACGCAGCCATCCATCACCGTGGCGCCCATGCCGATGAAACAGCCATCCTCAAGCGTGCAGGCGTGAATGATCGCGCCGTGCCCGATGGTGATGTCGGAACCGATATGGGTGCCGAACTTGCCGCCGGTGACGTGAACGACACTGCCGTCCTGGATATTGGTGCGCTCGCCGATGCGGATCTGGTGAACGTCGCCCCGCACGGTGACGCCGAACCAGATGCTGCTTCCGGCGCCGATGTGGACGTCGCCGATCACCGCCGCGGTGGGCGCCACGAACGCCTCGGGATGGATGGTCGGGGTGATCCCCTTCCAAGGCAGGACGACACCGGACATGGCTCTCTCCTTCCGGACCTCAGGGGAACAGCGGCTGCTGTAGAAGCCCCATCGCCTCGGGCAGGCCGAACATCACGTTCATGTTCTGGACCGCCTGACCCGAGGCGCCCTTGACCAGATTGTCGATCACGCAGGTGATGATGGCGCGGTGCGGCAGGCGGTCGGGGAACACGTTCATCAGCACGAAGTTCGAACCGCGGACGTGCCGCGTGGCCGGAACCACCCCCTCGGGCAGCACCCGCACGAACGGCTCACCGGCATAGACGCGCGCCAGCTCGTCGCGCAGATCGGCGGCGGTCAGGTCATGCTCGCGCATCGAGACGTAGATGGTGGCGAGGATGCCCCGGCTCATCGGCATCAGATGGGGCGTGAAGCTGGCGATCACGGGGTAGTCGCAGGCCGCCGACAAGCCCTGATCGATCTCGGGGGCGTGGCGATGGCTGGCGATGCCATAGGCGTGGATGCCCTCGGAGACCTCGCAGAACAGCGCGCCTTCCTTGGCGGCGCGGCCGGCGCCCGAGACGCCCGACTTGGCGTCGATGATGATGTCGCCGTGCTTGATCATGTCCGCGCGGACCAGCGGAATCAGCGGCAACTGCGCGGCCGTCGGGTAGCAGCCGGGATTGGCCACCAGCCGCGCCTCGCGCACCCTGTCGCGCGCCAACTCGGTCAGTCCGTAGACCGCCTGCTTCTGCAATTCGGGCGCCTTGTGCTCGTGTCCGTACCACTTGGCGTAGACCGCCGGGTCGGACAGCCGGAAATCGGCCGACAGGTCGACGATCTTCACATGAGGCGGCAAGCCGGCGATGATGTCTTGCGTGGTGCCGTGCGGAAGGCAGCAGAACACCGCGTCGACGCCCGAATAGTCCACTTGGTCGATGGCCACCATCTCGGGCAGGTCGAGGCCGGCCAGATGCGGAAACACCGAGCCGATCGCCTGCCCCACCTTGCGCTCCGCCGTCAGCGCGACCGGCTTCAGACGCGGATGCTGGGCGAGAAGCCGCAGCAATTCGGCGCCGGTGTAGCCCGACGCGCCCAAGATGGCTGCGCGGATCTGGTCGTTGGCCATGACAATTCCCCAAAGACGAAA
>JADFZP010000005.1:0-12809 GCA_015232485.1 Alphaproteobacteria bacterium | reverse complement strand
CCAAGATGGCTGCGCGGATCTGGTCGTTGGCCATGACAATTCCCCAAAGACGAAATGTGTTCGGCATTTCGAGGGAAGAACGCCCTCAGGTCAATGCCTCACTTTTCGCCGTCGCGAAGAGCCGCCCGCATTTTTGTCGCGAAACGGGCGAAAGACGCGCTACGGGCCTGCGGCTGGTCGACCAATTCCAACTCCCCCACCTTGGCGGCGATCTTGGGCGAATCGCTTTCCTTGTAGTCGTGACGCCTATCACCACCCGGCTTGCGCAGCGCGTGTCTTAAAGCCTCTTTGGCATCGACGATCAAACCGACCTCGCGGCCCTGCTGGCCGGGATCGCGCCAGTGGCTTTTCACGGCGGTGACCGCCTGCGGCCACAGAAACCACCACGCCTCGATTTCGAAAGCCGGCGTGACCGCCACGCACGGAATGCCCTCGCGACTCAAATTGCCCTCGATTCTGTCAGCCAGGGCCTCGTGGGCCGGTTCGACGGCGTCGCAATCCTCATGCGCGAGGACCAGCCGGATCTCCGACCGGATGCGTTCGGCCCTGACCACCACGGCGATCCGGCTCGCCTGCTTGCGGGCCTCGGCTTCCGCGCGGCCCTTGGTCAGGACCAGCGGCGAGCGGCGCTTGGCCAGGCACACCCCAGGGCACAAAGCCCGCGCCAGATGGCACACCGCTTCGCGATCGTTGTCGTCCTCGCCGAAAACCAAAACCAGGGCGGTCACGACGGGACGCCGCCCAGGCAGCCGCTGAACCACAACTCGCCGAGCAGCAGTTCGCTTTCCGAGGCCATGGCGCGCACCGTCGCGGCGTCGATGGCGGGAATGATCGAGGCGCCGGTCGCCGGATCGCGCTCGCAGACGATCAGTTCGTCCGAGCGCAAGCGGTTGACCAAGGCGGGCGAATGGGTCGCCACCAGCATCTGCGTGCGCTGAGACGCCTCGCGCAGGCGCTCGACGAGACGGTCGAGCGCGTAGGGATGCAGGCCGTGATCGACCTCTTCGACGCAGGTGAGACGCGGCGGATCGGGGTCGTGCAGCATGGCCAGAAGGGCCAGCGCGCGGATGGTGCCGAAGGATGCCGCCGCAAGCGGGGTCCGTCCGCCCAGGCCCCGTTCCTCCAACTCGACCACCATGCCCGCCGCGGCGCCCCCGATGGGTGTGAGATGAAGACTCGCGAAACCCGGAAGGATGTAACGCATGTCGTCAACGATTTGATCGAAGATCGGCTCGTGGCTTTGTTTCAAGTAGGCCAGGAATGAAGCGAGGTTGCCGGCGTCGGCGGCAAGAGTTCCACTCACCGCGACGGCGGACGGCATTCTCGCCTTGGCGACGTCCACCTCGAAGATTCGGAAGGTCTCGAGCAGGACGGCCAAGTCGTTGACCTGCTCCGGGACCATGGGTTTACCCAGCTTGCGGAGGGTGGCGAGCCCGGATGAATTCTTGCTCATGTCAAGCTTGCGTCCATCGAGCCAGACCATGCCGGCCTTTACATCGATCCGTTGATTAGCCTCGCGGGCCTTGGTGAACGAGAAGGTTTCGTACTGCGTAAGAACATCCGACCGCTGTCCATCTCCGAAGGAGACTTCGTATCGATCCGGAACCGATAAATCGGAATTCTCGGTAAACCGTCCTTCGATCGTCAGACTAATCGCACGGCGATCGCTGACACCGCGAAAGAACAAGCGTTCAAAGCCGCCGAACGCCGCCACCGCCGGCCCCAGGTCCAGCCGCGCCAACTCGCCCAGGAAGTTGATCACCCGCAGCAGATTCGTCTTGCCGGCCCCGTTGGGACCGACCAGCACGTTGAGCGGCCCCAAAGGTACCGTCACGTCGCGCAGGCTGAGGAAGTTTTTGGCCGCAATTCGTGTCAGGGCTTGCATGTGCGAACGCTAACATGGCCGCCCAAAAAAAGAAAAGGGGGCGGAAGCCGTAGCCTCCGCCCCCTTCTCGAAAACGACCTGATCAGCGCTTCGAGAACTGGAAGCTGCGGCGGGCCTTGGCCTTGCCGTACTTCTTGCGCTCGACCACGCGGGGATCGCGGGTAAGGAAGCCGCCGGCCTTCAGGGGCGGGCGCAGGGCCGGCTCGTAGAAGGTCAGCGCGCGGCTGATGCCGTGGCGCACGGCGCCGGCTTGGCCGGACAGGCCGCCACCGGTGACGGTGCAGACCACGTCGAAATCGCCAACCCGGTTGGTCACCGAGAAGGGCTGGTTGATGATCATGCGCAGCACCGGCCGGGCGAAATACACGGCGGCGTCACGGCCGTTGACCGTGATCTTGCCGTTGCCGGGCTTGACCCAGACGCGAGCGATCGCGTTCTTGCGCTTGCCGGTCGCATAGGCGCGACCCTGGGGATCGATCTTCGGCTCGCGCTCGGGGGCGGCGGGCTGGGTCACCGACTTCAGGTCGGCGAAGCTCTTCAGCTCCTCGGCCATGGGTTAGGCGCTCCTCTTGTTCTTCGGGTTCATGGCGGCGACGTCCAGAGCCTCGGGCTGCTGAGCCTCGTGCGGATGGGCCGGGCCACCATAGACCCGCAAATTCTTCATCTGCTGACGGCCGAGCGGACCACGCGTGATCATGCGCTCGACGGCCTTGACAATCACCCGCTCGGGGTACTTGCCCGTGAGAAGCTGACCCATGGTCCGGTCCTTGATGCCGCCGGGCCAGCCGGTGTGCCAATGGAACCGCTTGTCGCGCAGCTTGTTGCCGGTCAGGTGGACCTTCTCGGCATTGATGATGATGACGTTGTCACCGCAATCGATATGCGGGGTGAACGTCGGCTTGTGCTTGCCGCGCAGCCGCATCGCGACGATGCTGGCGAGGCGGCCGAGGACGAGTCCGTCGGCGTCGATCAGGATCCACTTCTTCTCGACTTCGGACGGTTTTGCGGAATAGGTCTTCATGGCACCTACGGCTCAACCAAAACGTTTTCGGGGGAAGGCGCGAACGCCTCCTCGATGGGCGGCGGAGTATGCCACAGAACGACCACCTGTCAACCCCGGAAAGGCCCGGAAACGCGGGGCTTTCGGCGACGGTATCATGATACCGCGACTGGAAGCCATGCCGCGCCGGGGGTTGACGCCGCCTTTCGCTTGGCTCAGCGTATTGGCCACAAAACGAGCACGAGAGGCGTTGAGGCCATGAAGACGGTCGCCCAGATTTCGTTCCGCGACAATCACTCGCTCAGCATGGACATCGAGGGGGTGGGCTCGATCGAGCGCGGTCAGCCGATGCGACTCGACGACGGCACCTGGTTTTGCGAGATGATCGTGCGCAGCGCCAACGGCATCGTGGCGCTGCAACTGCTTTCCGACGACCCCGAGCGGTTCGAGGTCAAGGCGATCGGCTAGCTGGCTAGACCTTGGCCGGCGCGCCGGTCAGGCTGTAGACGCCGCGCTGGGTGGCGACCGGCTTGAAGCGTTCGGTCAGCCCCAGCACGGTCTCGGCGCCGCCGAGATAAAGCCAGCCATCGGCCGGCATCTGCGCCGCGATCCCGTCGAGCACCCGCGTCTTGGTCGGCTGGTCGAAATAGATCAGAACGTTGCGGCAGAACACCACGTCGAACTTGCCCAGCGACTTCAGGTCCTGCAACAGGTTGTGGTGGCGGTAATCGACCATCGCCCGCAGGCTATCGTCGATCTGCCAAAGCTCGTCCTTCTTCTTGAAGTACTTGACGAGCATCTGGATCGGCAGGCCGCGCTGCACCTCGAATTGCGAGTACACGCCCTTTTTGGCGCGGTCCAGGATGTCGTGCGAAATGTCGGTGCCGACGATCTCGACCTTCCAGCCGGCCAGCTTGGCCGCCTGCTCCTTGAGGATCATCGCGATCGTGTAGGGCTCCTGCCCGCTCGACGCGGCGGCGCACCAGATGCGGAACGATTTGCGAGTGGCGCGCGCCTGCATCAGGGCCGGCAGCACGTTGTCGCGGAACTGGTCGAAGGGCTTGCCATCGCGGAAGAAGAACGACTCGTTGGTGGTCATCGCTTCGACCACGGCCCGCTCCAGCTCGGCGTCGCGGCCGGTGCGCAACTGCTGCACCAGGCTGTCGACGTCCTTGATGGCGCGCTTGCGGGCGAGCGGCGTCAACCGGCTGTCGAGCAGATAGCCCTTGTCGGCCGTCACCACCAGGCCCGAGCGGTCCTTGAGGAACTTGGCAATGAAATCAAGGTTCTCGGGCTGCATCGACTTCCCCCTGCCCTAAAGCAGACCGACCTGACGAAACTTGTCTTCGATGATTTCGCTGTCGAAGGGCTTCATGATGTATTCGTTCGCCCCTTCCTCAAGCGCCCGCTGAATGTGGTTCATGTCGTTCTCGGTCGTGCAGAACAGCACCTGCGGCACGTCTCCGCCCGGCATCTTCCTCAATTCCCTAAGGAAGTCGAGCCCGTCCATGACCGGCATGTTCCAGTCCAGCAGAACCGCGTCGGGCATCCGTTTCTCGCACTGGTCCAAGGCGAGCCGGCCGTCCGCCGCTTCGAGCGTTTCGAAGCCCAGCTCGCGCACGATCTTGCCCGCCACCTTTCGGATCACCGTGGAGTCGTCCACGATCAGAACGACCTTCATGCACCAACCCCCTGGATCGACTGGCCGCCCCGGCGGCCCCATTCCGTTCGGTGCCGAAGCTAAGCCAATCGGAGCGCCCATTCAACTCCCAACAGGAAGAATTATCCCACCGCTGGAACAAGGGCTCGCGAGGGGTGCCAAATCGGCATGAAGGGCGGCCCGAGCGTCCAAACCGATCGCCTTAGAAATATCGGCTGAAGCTTCGCCCGAGGGGCCGGTTGGTGCCGGCGATGACCCTCATATTGGACTCGTAGACGCCCACGCCGCGGTGGATCTCGGCGACGAAGGCCTTGGGCCGCGCGCTGTCGTTGGCCGCCGGGGCCTGCTCGTTGGCGCCGTGGGCGGCGGCCAGACGGCCGACCAGCGGCGTGAATTCCTCGTCGACGGCGTGGTGGGCCTTGCCGCGCTGGCGCGCGCCGCTGCCGCCTCCGGTCCCCCATTCCTCCGAGCGCACCCAGTCCCGGTCGGGGCCGGCCGGAACGCCATAATGGATGTTGTCGATCTGCGGCACGCTCGTCGCCGAAAAGGCGCGCGCCGTCGCCGCCGGCCTTGCCGGGGCGCTTGACGTGCCGGCCGCGGACGCGGCCGATACCTTGTTGGACGAGAGGGCCATGATCTTTTGGATCCAAGTGGGCGCGACGCACCCACATTAACGATAAATTTATATTACGCCGTTTCCAGAAGGAAACCCAGAAGGAAACATAGTATGAGCTGTACCTTGCGGTCGCCTTGAACGCGGCGCGGCGGGCGCCTATCATCGCTGGCGAGGTCAGCCACGGAGTCGCCATGCACACGCTTCTCGTCTCGGCGCTTTGCCCCGACCGAACCGGGCTGGTGGCCTCGGTCACCGGGCGGTTGTTCGAACTGGGCGCCAATCTGGGTGACACCACCTTCGCCGTGTTGGCCGGCGGCGCCGAGTTCAGTTGCGTTTGCGACCTGCCCGACACGGCTTCGGCCGAGGACGTGCGCCTCGCTCTGGCCGAACTGCCGGAACTCGAGGGCGCGGAACTCGTCGTCGAGCCGTTCCGCTTCGACGCCGAGAAGGCGCCGTCCGGCCGGGTCACCCATCGCATCGTGGTCAGCGGCGGCGACCGCCCCGGCCTGATCGCCCGCCTGTCCGAGGTGTTCGTCCAATTCAAGGCCAACATCGTTCGCCTGGAAGCCCAGCGCGTCCCCGACGGCACGGGTGGACGACGCTACGTCACGCGCTTCGCCGTCTCGATCCCGGAACGCGGCGTGGGCGCCTGTCTGGCGACGGTGGCCAACACGGCCGGCGCGCTCGACCTCGCCTGCGACTGGGAAGAGGGGTAGAGTCTTTCCGCCCCTCGCCGGGCGCGCGCGCTATTGCAGCCCGGACCCGCCGCCGGGGATGGCCGCTTCGGGATCGATGTCGAGTTGGTCCGCGATGGCTTCGAAGGCCGTCGCGGCGCGCGACAGGTTCTCGTTCACCTCGGGGTTTTGCTCGCCGACCATCCGGTAGAACTGGGCCGCTTCGCGCAGCGCCTGGGCCGCGATGTCCGCATAGGTCATGTTCATCCGCCAACCGCCTCCCCGCCATTGGGATGGAGCACCTGGCCCGTCATGTAGGCGGCCCCCTGACTGGCCAGAAAAACATAGGATGGCGCCACGTCGTCGGGATGGCCGGGGCCGCCCAGCGGCTCCTTGCGGCCGAACGTCTCGACATGGCCGGCCTCGAAGCTGGCCGGGATCAGCGGCGTCCAGATCGGGCCGGGGGCCACCGCGTTGACCCGAACGCCGCGCGGCGCGAGATTGGTCGCCAGCGAGCGGGTGAACGAAACGATCGCCCCCTTGGTCGCGGCATAGTCGATCAGATGCGGGCTGCCGCGATAGGCGGTCACCGAGGTTGAATTGATGATCGCCCCGCCCTCGGGCAAATGCGGCAGCGCCGCCTGGGTCAGGTGGAACATGGCGAAAATGTTGGTGCGGAAGGTGCGCTCCAACTGCTCGGGGCTGATCGCCAGGAAATCCTCTTGCGGGTGCTGCTCGGCGGCGTTGTTGACCAGCACGTCGAGCCGCCCAAGCGCCTTGATCGTCTCGTCGACCGCCCGGCGGCAGAACGCGGGATCGCTGACGTCGCCCGCCAGCGTGACGCATCGCCGGCCCTCGGCCTCGACGTGGCGGCGCGTGTCTGCGGCGTCGTCGTGCTCGTCGAGATAAAGGATCGCGACGTCCGCCCCCTCCTTGGCGAAGAAGATCGATACGGCGCGCCCGATCCCCGAGTCGCCCCCGGTGACCATCGCCACCTTGCCCTCCAGCTTGCCGCTGCCGCGCCACCCCTCGCCCTCGGCGCGAGGCTTGGGCGTCATCGGTCCAGTGCGGCCGGGCTGATGCTCCTGGTGTTGCGGCGGAATGGCGTCGGGCATGGCGGACCTCGCATTGGCGAATGGTCCTGTTTCAGTTGGGGATGTCGCCAGCCCCCATCAACCGCCCCTCGGAGCGGATGTCGGCGATCCGCGTGGCCGGGTCGTAGCGGACCCGCCCCTTCATGCCGGCGGTGTCGCCACGAAGCGGGGCGCCCTCGCGATATCCGCGCTCGAAGTCGAAGCCGAACAAGCGGATGTCGTCGGCCCAGGTCTTCTCGACCAGATCCACCATGGCCGGCGTGTAGCGCCGACGGTAATCGCCATCGGTGTTGCGGTTCGCATGGGGAATCACCGGCGTGGGCAGTCCCCAGGCGAAGCACATGGCGTCCGCGTCCTGTTGCAGGTGCTCGGTCCTCAAGATCCAGTCGACCACCAGTTCTCCGGACACACCATCGAACATCGGGAAGAAGATCATGCCTTTCGAGACCCAATTCTGATCGTTCTCGGCCAGCTTTGCGAGATACGAGGCGAAATCGTACCGATTGGCCCAAACGGAATGGACGGCAAGCGCCTTCCAAAATCCCTTCTTGCACCATTCATAATGGCTGTAAAGAAATGGATAAATGTTGCGCACGGAAGTGAAAACCTTCGAGCCCTGCGCCACGTCGCGGGACACCGACGATGGGACGTTGACGAAATAGTCTGGGTCGTGGCCCGGCGCGCCACTGGTCAGGTATCTATGGCCAAGATTGAGCACCCGGTGATCGCCGCCCAAAGCCGAAATCATCGAAGCCCCGCCGGTCTTTGGGATATGGATGAACACGAACTTACGCGCGGCGCCATCGGCGAATTCCAAAGGTCCTCCAGTTACGGTAGCGGATCGCATCCTTTGGCGATATCTGGTCGCCATGGCTTCGGCCGTGTCGAGTTCGCCTAGGCGCAGACGCGCCCTGAACTCCAGATCTTCCGCCAATCGGCTGGCGGTACTCGACCATGGCCCCGGGGGAAGGCGCTTCAACATTCCCGCGATCCCGAGCGCGCCGCGCCAATCCTCACAGTCCCAATACGCCTCGCCGAGTTCGCTGAACAGCCCCAGCGCCTGCCCCGCCTCGAAAGGTTCGAGCGCCAGCGCGGCGCGTAGGCAGGCGATCCGCTCGATCGGAGAGCACGCCAAAGACTTGGCGTACCAGGATCGCCAGTCCCACGGTTCGCGCAGCGCCAGACGATTCGCGATCAGTTCGGCTCGATCCGTTCGGCCCGTCTTGGAATAGGCGGTGCACAGGATGGAGATGATGCCGACATCATCGATACCGCGGTCGACGGCGACCTGCGCCACGTCGGCGATGAACGACCAGACCACGGGATCCTGTTTGGCATGGCGACTCAATTGTTCGGCAATCGCGGCCAAATTTTCTGGCGAGCTTCGCTGGTCGCCCACCACGGGCGCCCACATCTCGATCGCCTCGAACACATTGCCAGCGGCCAGCCGTTCTTCTCCCACGAGCAGACGCCGCCAGACTTCCGGAAGCTCCAACTCACATTCGCAATCGGGGCTCATTCAATACCCTTCAGAGAAACACCATGCACATTTATCGTGTTGATTGCCAATCCACCACAGGAACAAATTCACCGTCCAGCGAAGAAGAACGACACGGCGCGCCCGATTACCGCGCCCGCAGCGAGCGTGAAGGCCGCGACGAAGCGGTTTCCAGGATGCCGTCGATGGTGGCGCGCAGGGTGGCCGGCGGCACCGGCTTGTGCAGCAGGCCAAGCCCGTTGGCCTGGGCGTGTCGCATGCGCTCGGGCGCCGTGTCTCCCGTCAGGATCACGGCGGGGATCGCCGCATGCAGCCGCGTCCGCACCTGCGAGATGGCGGTCTGCCCCGTCGAGCCGTTGCGCAGCCGGTAATCGGCGATGATCACGTCGGGCCGCCGGCCCAACAGGGCGACGCCGTCCAGCACGGTCGACGCGTCGGGTCCGCCGATCACCATATGCCCCCAGCTTTCCAGCAACAGGCGCGTGCTGTCGAGCACGTCGGGCTCGTCGTCGATCACCGCGATGCAGGCGCCACGCCGCCCGATTCCCAAACTGAGCTGGGTCGGCCGGCGGGCGGGCGCGCCGCGCGCGACAAGCGGCAGTTCGACCGCGAACACCGAGCCGCGGCGCGGCGTCGAGCGCACCGAGATTTGGTGGCCCAAGAGCGCCGCCAGCCGCTCGACGATGGCCAGTCCCAGGCCGAGGCCTTGGCGGCGGTCGCGCGACGGGTTTCCCAATTGGTGGAACTCGCGAAAGATCGCCTTCAACTGGTCCTGCGGAATGCCGATGCCGGTGTCCCAAACCTCGATGCGCAGCGTCGAGCCCCGCCGCCGGCAGCCAAACAGGATGCGCCCCTCTTCGGTGTAGCGCGCCGCGTTGTTCAACAGGTTGCGCAGGATGCGCTCGAGCAGCGCCGGATCGCTTCGCACCAAGGCCCGGCTGGGGACGGCGCGCAGGCCCAGCCCCTCGGCTTGGGTGATCGGTTCGAACTCGGCGGCCAAGCGTTGCAGCATGGACTCGACGCAAAAGGTCTCGACATTGGGCACCACAAGCCCGGCCTCCAGCTTCGAGACGTCGAGCAGGCTGTTGAGCAGCCCCTCCAGCGCCAGCACCGAATCCTGGATGCGGGAGATCAGCGTGGCGTCCTCGGGACCGTGCGGCCGGTTGCCCAGCACGGCGACGAACAGCGACAAGGCCTGCAAGGGCTGGCGCAGATCGTGGCTGGCCGCCGCCAGGAAGCGGGTCTTGGCGACATCGGCCCGCTCGGCGGCCTCCTTGGCCTTGGTCAGTTCGGCCGCCACCCGAGCCTGGCCGGAATGGTCGTGCATGAACGCGAACCGCAGGGCCGGCCGGCCATCCGCTCCCGCCGCCACGCCGGTGCGCTGCCAGACGGGAAAGACGTGCCCATCGGCGGTGCGGCCATCGAGCACCCCTTCCCAGCTCTCGCCGCGCCGAAAGGCCGGCTCGATCTCGCGATCGATCAGCGCGCGCGCCGCCGGCGCGAAATGGCCGCGATAGGTGGGCGGCGTTCCGAACAGGTGGCGATGCGCGCGGTTGGCGTAAAGCGGACGGCCTTCGGGGTCCATCACGCTGACCGCCTCGCGCGACGCCTCGACGACGGCGCGCAGCATGGTCAGTTCGCGTTCGGTGCGCTTGCGGTCGTCGATGTCTTCGACCATCACCACGGCGAAATGCTTCTCGCCATCGTCGCCACGCACCAGGGAGGTGGTCTGGCGGCCCCAGAAGGTTCCGCCATCCTTGCGCAGATAGCGCATCTCCAGGTGATAATGGTCGACCTCGCCGGCCAGCAGGCGGTGCGCCTGATTGGCGTCGTCGGCGCGATGGTCGGGATGGGTCAGTTGGGCGAAGGGCAGGCCGGTGGGATCGTCGTGGCCGGTCATCCTGCAAAACGCCTCGTTGGCCTCGGCGATCAGTCCGCCCGGCTCGACCACCACCATGCCGATCGCGGCGTTGGCGAAGACGGCGCGAAAACGCGCCTCGTTGCGGCGGGACTGGCGCTCGCTTCGCTTGATCGTGGTGATGTCGGTGCGGGTCACCAGACTCGAACCGTCGGGCAGCCGCACGTCCTTGACCAGCAACCAGCGGCCGTCGGCCAAGGGCTGTTCGCGCACCCCGCCGGTCTGGTGGCGCGCGATGCGCTCGGCGATCCAGGCGTCCCGGCTGGCGCCGTCCTCGGACATCAGGGAGGCCGCCAAGCGGGCATAGTCCTCGAAGGTGGTCCCCTCGGGCAGCGCGTCGACCGTGCGATCAATCGAGTAGACCAGCCGATCGTTCTCATCGAACAACAGCAGATCGTCGGACAAGGCCTCCAAAGCCGCCGACAATCGTTCCCGCGCCTTGCGCTCCATCATGCCATGCCCATCCTCAAAGCCGTATGGCAGCGTAGGAGGTGAACATCGTTGGGGGCAATACGACGGTGGTTCTATGCCCTAAGGCGCCGGAAGGCGAAAGACCAGGAGGAGACTCGCCTGAAACAGCGAGAAATTGTCGTCGGACAACAGATGCAGCAGCAATCCGCCATCGGCGGCCCGGCCGACCGCCAGGGCCTCCATGTTGTCGACCGGGAACGGTCGCTCCAGCCGGGCGATCTCGACGCCATCGACCACGCCGCCGGCCTGGAAATCGGCCAGACAGGCCGTCCGCAACCGGGCCGCCCAGCCGCCCAGCAGGGTGAAGCGGCGCTCCAGCACCAGCACACTCCCATCGTCGAGAATGGCCGCGTCGGTGGGGGCGAAACCTTCCGAGAGGCGCCACGTGGCGGCGGTCCAGTGGCCGGCGCGGTTCGTCCACGCCGATCCACCATCCTCGGCGATCACCAGCAAATCGCCGTCGGGCGACGCCGCGACCGTCTCCAGGCCGCCATTGTCCGGCAGTTCGGCGGTCTCGGGAGGAAGCGGCACGTCGCGGGGCGCCCCATCGAGGCCCCGCGGATAAAGCCACAGCCGATGATGACGCTCGAAGCTCACGACCATCCCCCGTGGCGGGCGGGCCAGGGATTCGGCGTCCCGCCAGCGGCCCTTCACCGGCTTGCCGTCGCGCCCGCCCAGCGCGCCCGCCGCAACGGGCTCGACGCCCAGCAGGCGGCCGTCGGGCGCGTGGCTCAGGCGCAGGCGGAACCAGCGGCCGCGGTCGGACAGCATGGTCAGCGTCCGGCCGTCCAGACTGGCCGCCGACAAGCCTCCCAGCTTCTTGGCGGGCCAGGACAGCCGGGCTCCGCCCATGAATTCAAGCCCGGCGACCACGGCCTTGGTGGTGATCGGAACGGCGGTGAAGTCGCCCTCGGCCCGGACCGGACCACAGGCGAGACATCCAAGCAGGGCGACGATCAGGAGGGGTGCGCGCATCTCGCCATGATACAAGCCGGCGAAAAGCTGGCACAATGCGCCGCATGACCATCCCCGACTGGCTCGTTGACGGCTTTCCCGATCTCTCGCGGCTCGAGGACGAGCCGATGCGCCTGCTCGCCCGCTCGGCGCGCCGAATCGAGGTGCCGGCCGGCACCGTCCTGTTCTCCGAAGGCGCCGAGTGCAGCTCTTACGTGCTGGTGCTGGCCGGCTCGATCCTGGTGCGCAAGGTCTCGGAGAACGGGCGCGAAATCGTGCTCTACCGCGTCGAGCGGGGGCAGAGCTGCGTTCTGACCACCTCGTGCCTGATGACCCGCGCCGACTACGCCGCCGAGGGCGTCGCCGAGACTCCGGTCAGCGCGGCGGTGGTGCCGGCCGCCACCTTCCAGACCCTGCTCGGCCTGTCGGCGCGCTTCCGGGATTTCGTCTTTTCGGCCTACGCCACCCGCATCGCCGACCTTTTGATGCTGATCGAAGAGGTCGCCTTCGGCCGCATCGACCTGCGCCTCGCCCAGGCGCTGCTCGCCCAGCGCGACGAGCGCGGCGAGATCCGCGGCACCCACCAGGATCTCGCGGTCGAATTGGGCACCGCCCGCGAGGTGGTCAGCCGCCAACTCAAGGAATTCGAACGGCGCGGCTGGCTCGCCTTGCATCGCGGCCGCATCGAGGTGCTGGCCCCCGCCGCGCTGGCCGAAATGGCGCGCAAGGAAAAGTGATCCTCTGTGACTAGGTCACGGAAGGCGCCGCGGCTTTGGTGTTTGATGCCTCCATCGAACACCTCGGGAAGGGTATCCTCATGAAAGCCAATGTCGGAATGATCGACCGCGTCCTCCGCGCCCTGGTGGGCATCGCCCTGATCGCCTGGGCGGCCCTGCTCGGCGGCCCGGTGTGGGCCTGGATCGGCGTCGTGCCGCTGCTGACCGCCGTGGTCGGCTTCTGCCCCGCCTATCCGCTGATCGGCCTGAACACCTGCGGCCGCAAGGCGGAGTGAGGTCAAGCCATTGCGGCAACGCCTGCG
>JADFZP010000613.1 GCA_015232485.1 Alphaproteobacteria bacterium | reverse complement strand
ACCGCGGCTGGCGATCGACCCGGCGGCTTTCGCGGCGATGCAGGCGCCGGTGCTGACCCATTGGGCGGCGGCCACCGCCGACAAGCCGGAACTCGCCGCCTATCACGCGCATTACCGCGACTGGGCGCGGGAGTTGGAGCGGCGTTTGGCTAGCTGATGGTCTCGATCCACGGCGCCAAGTCGCGCAGGGCGCGTTCGGACTGGAGCCGCTTGCGGTCGCGGCCCTTGGCGCGTTCCGCGAGCGGCGGGAACAGCCCGAAATTGATGTTCATCGGCTGATAGGTCTCGGCCTCGGCGCCGCCGGTGACGTGGGCGAGCAGGGCGCCCAGGGCGGTGGTGGGCGCGGGGAGTTCGACCGTCCGCTCCCGCCGTTCGGCGCTGGCGAACACGCCGGCCAGCAGGCCGATCGCGGCGCTTTCGACATAGCCTTCGCAGCCCGTGATCTGGCCGGCCAGCCGCAACGCCGGCCGGGCCTTCAGGCGCAGCTTGGCGTCGAGCACGCGCGGGCCGTTGACGAAGGTGTTGCGGTGGATGCCGCCCAGCCGGGCGAATTCGGCGTGCTCGAGACCGGGGATCATGCGGAACAGGCGGACCTGGTCGCCATGCCTCGTCTTGGTCTGGAAGCCGACGATGTTCCACAGCGTTCCCAAGGCGTTGTCCCTGCGCAGTTGAACCACCGCATGAGGACGCCGACCGGTGCGGGGATCGCGCAGCCCGACCGGCTTCATCGGGCCGAAGGCCAAGGTTTCGCGACCGCGCGACGCCATCACCTCGATCGGCAGGCAGCCCTCGAAATAGGGCGTGTCCTTTTCGAACTCGTGGAAGGCGACGGTGCCCGAGGCCAGCAGCGCGTCGATGAACGCCTCGTACTGGTCCTTGTCGAGCGGGCAGTTGACGTAGTCCGAGCTGTCGCCCTTGTCGTAGCGCGACTGCATCCAGGCCACCGTCATGTCGATGGACTCGTGATGCACGATCGGCGCGATGGCGTCGAAAAAGGCCAGCGAGTCCTCGCCGGTCGCCTCGCGCAGGGTGGCGGCGAGGGGTTCCGAGGTCAGCGGGCCGGTGGCGACGATCACCGAATCCCAGTCGGCGGGCGGCGCGGCGATTTCCTCGCGGCGCAGGGTGATCAGTGGATGTTCGGCCAGCGTCCGCTCGACCTCGGCCGAGAAGCCGTCGCGGTCAACCGCCAGGGCGCCGCCGGCCGGCACGCGATGGGCCGAGGCCACCCGCATGATCAGCGACCCGGCGCGACGCATCTCCTCGTGCAGCAGGCCGACCGCGTTGTATTCGGGATCGTCCGAGCGGAACGAGTTCGAACAGACCAGTTCGGCCAAACCGCCGCCCGAATGCGCGCCGGTGCCCTTGTCCGGCCGCATCTCGTGGAGCACGACCGGTACGCCGCGTTGGACCGCCTGCCAAGCGGCCTCGCTTCCGGCGAGCCCGCCGCCGATGATATGAATCTCTCGCATGGGTTCCTCAATTAGGCGTCTTGGCGACCTTAGTCCAGGGCCATGACCTTGACTCCGTCGGCCGGACTCGCTGCTATGGGCCGAGGAGAATGAAATGTCCGATGCGGTTGAGCAAACCCTGCTGTTCGGCGCCGTCCTGATCGGGACGCTGCTCGCGATGAGGATGTTGCGGCGCCTTCGCCTGAAAGGGCGGTTGGTGGGGCCCGAGGAACTGGCGCTGGAGTTGGGGCGCGGCGACGATGTCCTGGTGATCGACGTCCGCTCGGCGGGAGAGTATGCGGGGGGCCATATTCGCGGCGCGCTCAACCTGCCGCTCGACGCCTTGCCCGAGCGGCTGAAGACGCTGGGCGCCGATCTGGACGCCCATCGCGCCGCGCCGGTGGTGGTGGTCTGTCGCAGCGAAAACCGCTCCAGCACCGCGTTTCACCAAATGCAAAAGGCCGGCTTCACCAATTTGCGGGTGCTGGCCGGCGGCATGACGGCCTGGGAATCGGGCACCCGGCACGTGACACGCGGCGGTTGACGCCGACATGATGTCGATCCGCGCCAAGTTCCTGTTCCTGATCTCGGTGATCGCCCTGGTGCCGCTGGTGCTGGTGATCTGGTTCGACCAGCGCGCCACCCGGCGGCTGGGCCTGGAACTGGCCGACCGCGCCCAGGTGGTGCTGGAAAGCCGTTCGGCCGATCAGCTTCTGCTGTCGATCCGCGAGGCCGGCGACATGGTGCGGGCGCGCCGCCAACTTCTCGAGGCCGCCACCCGGCTGGAGGCCCGAGTGGTCGAGCGGGCGATTTCGCAGCCGCCTTCGCCCGACGCCGCGACACGTCTGGTCCACAACGGCCAAATCCCCGAAACCGCCACCCGCTTCTTTTCCGTCTCCGAGCGGCACGGGGTTCCGGTCAACGGCGCCGCCATGCGGGTCGAATCGCCGGCCGCCGAGGGGCTGGACCTGCCGCTGCGGCT
>JADFZP010000612.1:509-2442 GCA_015232485.1 Alphaproteobacteria bacterium | reverse complement strand
TCGACGGCCCCGCCATCCTGATCGAGCGCACCGCGACCACGGTGGTCGAGCCGGGCTGGCGGGCCGATGTGACGGCGCGCGGCCATATGGTGCTGACCCGCGCCGCGCCGCGCCCGGTCCGCTTCGCGTTGGGCACCCGCGCCGACCCGGTGATGTTGGAAATTTTCAACAATCTGTTCATGTCGATCGCCGAGCAGATGGGCGCCACCCTGGCCAACACCGCCCATTCGGTGAACATCAAGGAGCGCCTCGACTTCTCCTGCGCGGTGTTCGACCGCCAGGGAAACCTGGTCGCCAACGCCCCGCACATGCCGGTGCATCTGGGCTCGATGGGCGAGAGCGTGCGGGCGGTGCTGGGCTCGCGCGGCGCCACCATGCGGCCGGGCGACGCCTTCGCGCTGAACGGACCCTACAATGGCGGCACCCATTTGCCCGACGTGACGGTGATCTCGCCGGTGTTCGACGCGGCCGGCGGCGAGCTTCTGTTCCTGGTCGGCTCGCGCGGCCATCACGCCGATATCGGCGGCGTCACGCCCGGCTCGATGCCGCCCGCCAGCCGCGACGTGCGCGAGGAAGGCGTGCTGATCGACGACTTCCTTCTGGTCGAGGCGGGCCATTTCCGCGAGGCCGAGCTACTGGCTTTGCTGGGGTCGGGGCGATGGCCGGCCCGCAACCCGCGCCAGAACGTCGCCGATCTGCAAGCCCAGATCGCCGCCAACGAGAAGGGTTGCGCCGAGTTGCGCCGCATGGTCGGCGAGTTCGGCCTGGACGTCGTGCGCGCCTATATGCGCCACGTCCAGGACAACGCGGCGGAGTCGGTGCGCCGCGTGCTCGACGCGCTGAAGGACGGCGCCTTCGCGGTCGAGATGGACGACGGCGCGGTGATCCGCGCAAGCATCACCGTCGACCGCGCGGCGCGGCGGGCGCGGGTCGATTTCTCGGGAACTTCCCCGCAGCGGCCGAACAATTTCAACGCGCCGGCGGCGGTGACCAAGGCGGCGGTGCTGTACGTCTTCCGCACCCTGGTCGACGAGCCGATCCCGCTCAACGCCGGCTGCATGGAGCCGCTCGATCTGGTGATCCCCGAGGGCTCGATGCTCAACCCGGCCTTTCCGGCCGCCGTGGTGGCGGGCAATGTCGAGACCAGCCAAGCGGTGACCGATTGCCTGTACGGCGCGCTGGGCGTGCTGGCCGCCGCGCAGGGCACCATGAACAACCTGACCTTCGGCGACGGCCGCCACCAATATTACGAGACGATCTGCGGCGGAGCGGGCGCTGGGCGCGGCTTCGACGGCCAGTCGGCGGTCCATACCCACATGACCAATTCCCGCCTGACCGATCCCGAGGTGCTGGAATGGCGCCTGCCGGTGCTGCTCGACGAATTCCGCATCCGGCGGGGCAGTGGCGGGGCGGGGCGGTGGCGCGGCGGCGACGGGGTGGTGCGGCGCATCCGCTTCCGCGAGCCGATGAGCGCCGCCATCCTGTCCAACCGCCGCCGCGTTCCCCCCTTCGGCCTGGAGGGTGGCGAACCCGGCGCGCCGGGCCGCAACGCCGTCGAGCGCGCCGACGGCACGGTCGAGGACCTGCCCGCCACCGCGCTGGTCGAGATGGCGGTGGGCGACGCGATCGTCATCGAGACGCCGGGCGGCGGCGGCTTTGGGCGACGCTCATAAGCGATATGCCGAAAAGGCGCGACAAACTCGGCTTGTCATGTCAGATTGGGCGAGTTGTCCGCGATTTCGGAGTAGAATAGCCGTGGAGTATGTGATCCGGCATGACGGCGCGGTGGGCGAGGTCGCGTTCAGGGGCCGTTGGACCCTGTTCGACGCGAACGGCTTCAAGCCGCTGCTGGTCGAGATCAGCGAAGCCGAGCCTCGCGACTGGCGGCTGGACGTGACTCGCGTCGAATTCATCGATTCGGCGGGGCTGGGCA
>JADFZP010000612.1:0-473 GCA_015232485.1 Alphaproteobacteria bacterium | reverse complement strand
CGCCCACCCTCGCCGGCCTGGGCGTCGGCGGACAGGTCGGGCGAGCCTTGAAAGGCGCCCGCTTCCGCGACCTGTTCGCCTTCGAAGCCTGACCCTCAGTGCTTGTCGCGCATCTCGCCGGTGCGCTCGTCGAGCCAAGTCTCGACCTTGCGGCCGTCACTGGCGCGGCCCTCGATTTCCCAGCCGTCACGCCTGCGTTCGACCTCGTCGATCATCCAGCCGCGCGCCGTCAGGCTGGCGATCGCGTCGGCCAGCGACACGGGGGTGGTCGTCTGTTGCGGCGCGGCCTGCGCCGCGACCGGCGGGGCCTGGGTGGCGTCCTGGGCGATGGCCGCGGCGCCGAGCCCGGCCAGGACGGCGGTGAAGGCGATCAGGGCGGTGGTCTTCATCGTTCACTCCAATGTTTGGTGGTCGTCTCGAGGCATCATCGCGGGGTCGGCCTGAACCATCCCTGAAGTTGCCGTTCATCGACG
>JADFZP010000611.1 GCA_015232485.1 Alphaproteobacteria bacterium | reverse complement strand
AGCGCCTCGACGTCGCGCGCCGCGGCGGCCAGATCGAGCATCCCCAGATTGCCGGCGAATCCCCGCAGCAGATGGGCGAGGCGCCGGGCGTCGTCGCGCCGGCCCATTTCGAGTTGTGCCGACACCCGATCGGCGGCATCCGAATGATCGTTTCGGAAGTCGCCGATCAATCTTGAGGCGAGGGCGGCATTACCGTCGACCCGCTTCAACAGCAGAATGCGATCGATGACTGGCAACATTCGTTCCTCGCGGGGGCAGTAGGCATCGGCCGTGAATGTCTCTATACTGCTTCAATCGAGGGTGGGGAACCAAGTTTAGATGGACGACGCGGCTTCGAAGATTTTGCTCGTCGACGATTCGCCGGGCGACATTCGTATCCTTGCCAATTTGCTGGCCGGAATGGCGACGCTCGTCTTCGCGACCAGCGGCGAGGACGCCCTGGCCAAGGCCGGCGCCGAGGATTTCGACGTCATCCTGCTCGACGTCATGCTTCCCGACATGGACGGGTTCGAGGTTTGCCGCCAACTGAACCGGGCGCAGACCGAGGCGCCCGCCCCGGTGATCTTCGTCACCGCGCTCGACGACGTGGCGAGCGAGGAAAAGGGCCTGTTGCTCGGCGCCATGGATTACGTCTCGAAGCCCTTCGTGCCGGCCGTGGTGCGGGCGCGGGTCAGCAATCACCTGCTGCTCAGCCGCACCGCCAAGGCGCTGCGCCGCGCCAATCGGCAATTGGAGCTGCTGGCCGCGCTGGACCCCTTGACCGACATCTTCAACCGCCGCCATTTCGACGCGGCGTTTCAGCAAGAGTTGATGCGGGCGCAACGCACCGGCAAGCCGCTTAGCCTGCTGCTGCTCGACCTCGACCATTTCAAGGCGATCAACGACACCCACGGCCACGCCGCCGGCGACGCCGCGCTGGTCCAGGCCGCCAAGGCGTGGCAGGCGGAACTCAGGGCGCATGACGTGATCGCCCGCGCCGGCGGCGAGGAATTCGCCATCGTGCTGCCCGGCGCCGACGCCCGCCAAGCCCGCGTCGTGGCCGAGCGGCTGCTTGACGTCACCCGGCGCCTGCGCATCGCGCTGCCCGAGGGCGGATCGTTCGGCTTCACCACCAGCGTGGGCGTGGCCGCCGGCTGCGGCTGCGATCCCAGGGTCGGCTACGAACAGGTGATGGCGTCGGCCGACCGCGCCCTTTACGCCGCCAAGCGCGAGGGCCGCGACCGCGCGGTCTTCGGACCCGAAGGATGCATCGAATGATTCAGCCGCGCATGATGGTCGCCGTTCTTTCGACCCTCCTGACCCTGGCGGGGCAAGCCTCGGCCGCCGAATCGACCCTCGACACGGTGCGGGCGCGCGGCGTGGTCCGCTGCGGCGTGACCGAGCTGGGTCAGCTTCTCTCGACCATGGACCTCGACGGGCGCTGGGTCGGCTTCTATTCCGACTTCTGCCGCGCGGTGGCCGCCGCGACCACCGGCCGGGCCGACAACGTCGAATTCGTGCTGACCTCGGTGTCCGAGCGTTTCGACGTGGTGCGGCGCGGAGCCATCGACCTGCTGAGCGAGGCGTCGACCTGGACGATGTCGCGCGACGGCGACGGGCTGGCCTTTCCCGGCATCTATTTCATGGACGGGCAGGCCGCCCTGGTGCGCCGCGACACCGGCTTCAAAAGCCTGGCCGACATGAAGGGCCGCACCGTCTGCGTGCAGGACGCCTCGACCTCGATCGAGAACCTGCGCGACGCCGACGCCGCCCAGAAGCTGGGCCTCGACATCCGCCCCTTCGCCACCATCGAAGGGGCCTACGAGGCGTTCTTCGCCCGGCGCTGCGACGCGCTGTCGACCGACGCCATCATCCTGGCCTCGATGCGCGAGTTCCTGGCCCCCAATCCGGCGGAATACGTCCTGCTGCCCGACCGCATCAGCAAGGAGCCGATCTCGCCGGTGGTGCGCGAGAACGACTCGCGCTGGGAGGACGCCGTGCGCTGGACCTTGTTCGCGCTGATCTCGGCCGAGGAGCTGGGCGTCACCTCGGCCAACGCCGAATCGATGCGCGCCACCGGCGGCCAGGAGGCCAAGCGCCTGCTGGGGGCCGTGCCCGGCCTGGGCAAGCGGCTGGGCCTGGACGATGACTGGGCCTTTCGCGTGATCTCGCAAGTGGGCAATTACGGCGAGGTGTTCGAGCGCAGCCTGGGCGCCAAATCGGCCTTCAAGATGCAACGTGGCATGAACGATCTGGCCAGCCGCGGCGGCGCCCTGTGGGCCCCGCCGGTGCGCTGACCAAAGGCATGAGATCCTCCCACCGCTGGGGCGTCGCGGCCCGCCTGACCACCGGACTGGTCGCCTTGACGCTGCTGGCCGCCGTCTCGGCGGCGGTGGCGCTGTGGGCCACCGACCGGCTGCGGCGCGGCTTCGATCACGTCGCCGTCCATCACGTCGGCCGGCTGACCG
>JADFZP010000610.1 GCA_015232485.1 Alphaproteobacteria bacterium | reverse complement strand
GAACTCAACGCGCTTTGCATCACCCAGCCCAGCGAGTTGATCGACTTGAAGCATTCCTTCAGCCGGTTGCGGTCGTCGTGGTTCAGGCGTTTGGGGTCGATCTTGTTGGATAGGGGGATGCCGGCCTCGGAGTCGGCGATTTGCTGTTCCAGCAGGACGCGCACCATCAGGCCGTGGTTGGCGCATAGGCCTTCGGCCTCGGCGCGGCTCATGTGGCCGGCTTCGATCATCGCCTTCATCCGCTCGCCGGTGCCGGTGGCACTGATGCGGTGTTTGAGGGCCAGCAGGCGCACCGCGCTGACCAGGGGCAGGATGCCGCCGGTCTTGATGTCGAGGCGGCCGTCCTTGGTCTTGAACTGGCCCAGCACGCCCAGCGGCGCGCGCATCTCGGACACCGAGCCGGCCATGGCGTGGAGGAAGCGGTGGCTGGAGGCGGCTTGGACGACGAGGTGCTCGCGCACCGGCTCGGCCAGCGACGAGGGGCCGTAGACGGGACGGAAATCGACGAAGATGTCGATGTTGAGCAGTTCGGGGCCGTCGGCCTCCTTGATCCAATGGTCGATCTCGGCGCGCCAGCCGTCGATGGTGTGGCGCCATTTGCGGTTTTGCGCCATCACGCCGCCCTTGCACAGCGGCACCCCGGCCTCGTCGAGGATTTCGTTGATGCGGCGGCCGGCCTCGGCGAACCAGGGGTCGTCGGCTTCCTTGCCGCCATGCACGATGGCGTTGTCCTGATCGGCGCCGAACAGGCTTTCGCGCCGTCCGCCCGAGCCCAGCAGCAGCACGCAGAAGGGCGCCGGCGGCGGTCCCCATTCCGGGTCGCCGGCCATGCCGGCCTCGGCCAGACGGGCGGCGCGGGCGGTCATGTCGCGCAGCACCGAACTGGTCACGGCGGCCACGCCGCGCGCGTCGATGCCCTCGGCCAGCATGCTGCGGGCCAGTCCGGGAAGGTTGGCGCGCACCGCCGCCATGTCGCGCGCGTCGCGGGCGGTGGCGATCTGATCGCCGATCGACAGGGCCAAGCCGGCCCGCAAATGCAGCAGCCCGCGCGAGGTGATCACGCCCACCGCGCGGCCCTCTTCGTCGACCACCACCAGATGACGGATTTTCAGGCGATCCATGCGGCCCATGGCGACATAGACGAAGGCGTCGTGGCGCACCGTGGCCACCGGGCTGCTCATCGCCATGGCGAGCGGCTTGGCCGGCGCCTCGCCCTGATGTTCGGCGACGGCTTGCAGCACGTCGCGCTCGGTGACGATGCCGGCCGGCCGCCCTTCCGGGTCGATCGCCACCAGCGACGAGATCTTGGCCCGCGCCATCACCGCCGAGGCGGCGCCGATGGTGGTGTTGACCGGCGTGGTGATCAGCGGCGCGCCCATCACCTCGGTCACGCGATGCTTGTACGGAAAGCTGTCCAGCCGCTCGAGCGCGGTAACGTCAACCATTCTGTTCCCCCAAAACCTACCAGCCGGCTTCCCTCTGCTTGGCTATGACCCGGGTCGCCCGCTGCGAATATTCTATCGCATCGCCGAAGGTTTTCACCCCCGCCTTCGCAAGTGCGGGCAGCATACGGACAAAAACCTCGGCCGTCACCAGACTATCGCCAAGCGCGGTGTGTCGGCCGCTGACATTCACGCCCATGCGCAAAGCCATTGATTCGAGATTGAAATCCGTCTCGTCCGTGTCCATCGCGGCGGCCAGCAGCAGCACGTCCAGCCAGGGCGGGTCGTGCCAGGCTTGGCCCTCGGCCTCCATGGCGCGCCGCAACATGGAAATGTCGAAACCGGTGTTGTGGCCGATCAGCACGCAGTCGCGCATCATCTCGCGGATGGCGGGCAGCACGTCGCGGATGGGCGGCGCGTCCGAGACCATCGCGTTGGTGATTCCATGCACCGCCGTCGAGCGCGCCGGGATCGGGCGGCCCGGATTGACCAGCCGGTCCATCGTCAGGCCGGGATAGACCTTGGCCCCGTGGGTGCGCACGGCGCCCACCGAGACGACCACGTCGCGCTGGACGTCGAGGCCGGTGGTTTCGGTGTCGAACACGAATCCGGGCAGGCGATCGAGCGGCGTCTCGAAGGTGACCGGCTCGGGGGCCGGCGGAATGTCGTGCAGGTCGAGGGCGTGCTCGACCTCCTGATAATGTTCGACCTCGCTGGCCGGGATCGCCAGGACCACCCCGCGATGCTGCCCGAAATCGGTGATGCGGGCGTTCAGCGTCTCGCCCTCGACGGTGTCGATCGCCACGTCGACCGGCCGGCGGCCGGCGGCCTGGGCGGCATACAGCGCCACATCGGCATCTGCCAATAGCGCCAGCGGATCACCCGTCGATGCCGGCAGGCTGACCGCCACGCCGATGCTGGCGGTGACGATATCGGCCGCCCTCGCCTTTTGATGCGGCAAGGCCAGCTGGCGCAACTGGCCCAGCAGTTGTTCGCCGGCTTGCAGCG
>JADFZP010000609.1:1165-2451 GCA_015232485.1 Alphaproteobacteria bacterium | reverse complement strand
CGACGACGGCGACTGCAAGCCATCGACCCGCAATGGTTTAGTTAGCGCCTATGGGACTTGATCCGGCCATCTTCGTGGGATGCCTCCAATTTTCCCGCTCCGGCCATCTTCGTGGGATGCCCGCGTCAAGCACGGGCATGACGACGAACGAAGGTGAGACGCGGGCCGTCGGCCCCCAAGCTCCGCGCCATCCATTCGCCGAGCGCCCGCGCCAGTTCGACGGGGACGGCGTTGCCAAGCTGCCGCATGCTTTCGGTCCACGACGACGGGAACGACCAATCGTCGGGCAGACCTTGCAGGCGGGCGGTCTCGCGGACGGTGAAGTAGCGCACCGAGCCATCGGCGCGCACCATCATGTTCTCGCCTCCGGGGACGCCGTGATCGCCGGCCTTGAGCGCCTTCGCCGGTTCGTCCAGGGGACTGCCGGTATGGCCGGGATACACTCGGGCGCCGTCCTGGAACACGTGGTTGGCCGACCCGGTGGGCTCGCCCAGGCCGGCGATGGCGTCGCGAACGGTGCGCCACGCCGCTTCCGCCGGCCGCTCCCGCATTCGGGCCACCATGTTGCGATCGGCGGCGGAGGCCGGGCCATCGGCCGGTGCGGGCATGCCGTGCCGCGCCCAATATTCGCCGGAGACCCACTGGTCCCACAGCAACCGTTCGCGGGAATGGGTGGGCGGCGGCGGCGCCGGCGCGAGGCCGAGGTCCCGAAGAACGCCCGCCAAGACGACGCGGTGCCGCTTCTGCGCGGCGCCGAAATCGGCGGCGTTCACCTTGAGCACGATCACGTCGTACTCGGCTTGGCCCATCGACTGGGACAGGCGCGCCAGATGGGCGGCATGGTCCTCGCCCTTCCGACGCTCAAGGCGCGGCACCGCGAGATGCGCCTTGATCCAGGCCAGATAGTCGGCGAAGGCGGGTCGCGCCAAGCCGCGCACGTTTTCGAACAGGAAGGCGCGCGGGCGCAGCGCGCGAACCGCGCGGATCGCCTCGGGCCACATGTCGCGGGAATCTTCGTTGCCTTGGTGCTTGCCACCGATCGAGAAGGGCTGGCAAGGCGGGCCGCCCGCCACGAGATCGACCGGCTCGCCGACCTCGGACCAATCGATCGCGCGCACATCGCCCCGGATCAGCGGCCAGTCGCGGGCGTGCTCGACCCCCCTCGTCCCGTTATGCGCCAAGGTGGCGCAGGCTTCCGCGTTCCATTCGACCATCCGCACATGCTCGAAACCGGCGCGTGCCGTTCCCAGCGCGAGCCCGCCACATCCGCTGAAAAGCTCGACGCT
>JADFZP010000609.1:0-1065 GCA_015232485.1 Alphaproteobacteria bacterium | reverse complement strand
CGCCCCTCGCGGTCTTCGATTTCGACCACCCACAGATCGCCGTCGCGGCCGACTTGGCGGGCGATGTAGGAATCGGCGGCGGCCTCGTCGACCGGTTCGGGGCCGGTGCCGCGAATCCAGGCGGGCTCGCCGTCGACGGTGCGGGCCTGGGCGAGCACCGTGAAGCCGCCGTCCAGCCGGTTGATCTTCAGCAGCACCGTGCCGGCGTCGTCGTCGCCGCGCCGCGCCACGGTGGCGCACAGCCCGTCGACATTGCATTTGCGCACATTGGCCTGGACCCACAGGCGGGTCTTGAGGCGCGGCTGGCTCATCTTGGCATCATTCCCGTTGACCTTGGCACGGCCCGCCAGTCATAGGATGGCCGCGACCACGGCACAAGGACCCTTCGGCGATGGCCGAGATACCCGCCCGCGCCTGGCAGCGGATGCTGTCGGGACGCCGCCTCGACCTTCTCGACCCCTCTCCGCTCGACATCGAGATCGGCGACATCGCGCTGGGGCTGTCGCGGGTGGCCCGCTGGAACGGCCAGACGATCGGGCCGCACGGCTTCTCGGTGGCGCAGCACTGCATCCTGGTGGTGCGCCTGATGGGCGCCGCCAAGGTCCGCCTACCCCGCCCGGCGCGGCTGGCCGGGCTGTTGCACGATGCCGGCGAATACGTCACCTCGGACCTCATCACGCCCTTCAAGAACGCCATCGGCGGCGAGTACAAGGCGCTGGAGAAGCGCCTGGAGCGGGCCGTCCATCTGCGCTTCGGCCTGCCCGCCGTGCCGCCCGAGGAGTGGTCGGCGGCGATCAAGCGCGCCGACAAGACCGCCGCCTTCCTGGAGGCCGTCCAACTGGCCGGCTTCGGCGAGGACGAGGCGCGGCAAGTGCTGGGCTACCGCCGCAAGGCGCCGGCCGTCGTCCTGGAGGCTTGGGAGCCCGAAACCGCGCGCCAGCGCTATCTGGAAGCCTTCCGCAATCTGGGCGGCGACGAGGGCTGACTAGCGCCGACCGGGGCCGCCGCGACCGGGGCCGCCGCGACCGGGGCCACGAGGGCCACCCGGTCCACGTCCAGGGCCGG
>JADFZP010000608.1 GCA_015232485.1 Alphaproteobacteria bacterium | reverse complement strand
CCGTGTCGCCCTCGCGCACCGTGGCCGACAGGCGGGTGGCGGTTTCGACCAGCACGGCGTCGCCGACGCCGTGGCCCAGCGTGTCGTTGATCCGCTTGAACAGGTCGAGATCCAGGAACATCACCGCCAGATGGTGGTTGTTCCGATGCGCGTTGGCGATCGCCATGCTGAGCCGGTCGCCGAACAGGCGCCGATTGGGCAGCCCGGTCAGGCTGTCGAAATAGGCGAGGTTCTTGATCCGCTCCTCGGACCGCTTGCGCTCGGAGATGTCGTTGAAGATCGCGACGTAGTGATTGAGTCGGCCATCCTCGTCGCGGATCGTGTTGATGGTCAGCCACTCGGGATAGACCTCGCCGTTCTTGCGGCGGTTCCAGATCTCGCCCTGCCAAAAGCCGCGGGTCAGCAGGCTTTGCCACAGGTCTTGATAGAAGGCCTGGTCGTGGCGACCCGACTTCAACAGGCGCGGCGTCTTGCCGATCACCTCGGAGGGGTCGTAGCCGGTGACCGTGCCGAAGGACGGGTTGGCGTATTCGATCACGCCGTCGGCGTTGATGATCATGATGGCGTCCAAGGACACCTCGATGATGCGCCGCGCCGTGTGCAGATCCTTGCGCGAGCGCAGCAGCGCGTCGTCGCGGTCCTTCAGCGCCTCGTTCAGGCGGTGGACATATTCGTGTTGCAGGGTGGCCAGGATGTCGGCGAATGACAACAGGCCGATCAGCGCGCCCTCGGGTCCGATCACGCCGATGTGGCGGAATCCCTTCTCCTGCAACAGGTTGCGGGCCGATAACAGGCTGGCGTCGTGCGCCACCGAAAGCAGCGGCCGACTGGCCGACTGGCCGGCCGTGGCGCCTTCGGCGCGGGTCGCCACAAGGCGCAGCACGTCGCGCTCGGTGATGATCCCCACCTCCTCGTCGCCATCGAACACCGCGGCGGCGTCCGAGCGGCCCTTGCGCATCGCCTGCGCGGCCTCGCGCAACGAGGCCCCGGCCGGCACCGAGACCAACGGCCGGGTCAGCGCCGAAGCCACCGGGCGCAGCACCAGGAAGTGCTCGACCCCGTGGCGCAGGATCACGTCGGTCTGGGTCAGCACGCCGGTCAGCGCGCCGTCGACCATCACCAGGAAATGGCGCACCCCCTCGTCGCGGAAGCGCATCGAGGCGTCGGCGACCGACAGCGCGCCGTCGATCGTCTTGACCGGGGAACTCATCAATCGCCGGATCGGCTGGTCCAGCGTCAGCGGGTCGGTGAAGTCGACCGCCAGCAGGTCGGCCTCGGTCCAGATGCCGACCGGACGGCCTTCCTCCATCACGACGATCGAACTGCATCGCGCCTGATGCATCAAGCGGGCGGCCTCGGCCACCGGCAGGTCGGGGCCGCAGGACAACAGGGAGGTCTGGCAGATTCGCGCGATCGGTTGGTCGGACGACATGAGTATTCCTCAAGGACTTCGTCGGAAAGCTAGCATGACGTTCGAGTGTCGGGAAGTGGGCGGGCACCCCATTGGCGGGAGGAAGCGCCCGACCGCTACCCACTCCGCAGGGATTGAGGCGCCACCAACGACTCCCGACAATCAGTGGGGACCATCGGAGAGACGATGAGCGGCATCGCGGGCATTCTCAAACTGGGCGAGCAGTCTGCGGGCGAACAGCCCGCCGATCACCGCCTCGCGTCGCGGATCGCCACCTTGCTGGGCCATCGCGGCGGCGGCGACGAGGGCCTGTACCGGGCGCCCGACGACAAGGCGGCGCTGGCCTGCCGCCGTTTGGCGGTCACCGATCTGACCGAGGAAGGCCAGATGCCGCTGCCCAACGAGACCGGCGACATGTGGGTGGCGCTGGACGGCGAGATCTGGAACCACCGCGCCTTGCGCCACAGCCTGGAACTCGAGGGCCATCAGTTCCGCTCGCGCTCGGACGCCGAGGTCGCGGTCCACGCCTACGAGCGCTGGGGACCGGATTTCCTCGAACACCTCCAGGGCATGTTCGCGCTGGCCCTGTGGGACGACCGGCGCGGCCGTCTGGTGCTGGCCCGCGACCGGCTGGGCGAAAAGCCGCTTCATTACGTCGAGGCGCGCGGCGTGCTCGCCTTCGCCTCCGAGGCGGCGCCGCTGGTCGAGGCGATGGGCCTGCCGCGCCGGCTGGACGCCCGCGGGCTGGCCCAATTCCTGGCGCACGGGCTGGTGATGCCGCCGCTCACCCTGTACGAGGGGGTGCGCAAGCTGGGGCCGGGCGAGATGTTGATGATCGACGCGGCCGGCATGCGCCGCATCGCCTGGTGGATGCCGTGCCGCGATACCCGCAAGGTCATGGCGGTGCGCGCCCTGCCCGCCGAGCGCCACTTGACCAATCTGCGCACCCTGGTCGAGAACGCGGTGGCCGACCGTCTGGCCGGCGAGGTGCCGCTGGGCGCCATCCTGGACGGCGGCCCCGAGGCCACCGCGGTGGCGGCCGT
>JADFZP010000607.1 GCA_015232485.1 Alphaproteobacteria bacterium | reverse complement strand
TCACCGTCATGCCCGTGCTTGACACGGGCATCCAGCGTGTCACCGCGGAACCGCGTGGATGGCCGAATCGAATTACCGCGCGCCGCTCCGCGCCAAGCGGGGCAGCGCGAAGTTGGCCTCGACGTATTCGCCGAGTTGGCACAGGCTTTCCTCGGCCATCACGCCGGCCGTCTCAAGCACCAGTTCGGGGCGCTCAGGGGTCTCGTAGGGCGCCGAGATGCCGGTGAATTCGGGGATGCGGCCGGCCCGCGCGCGGGCGTACAGGCCCTTGGGATCGCGGCCCTCGCAGGTGGCGAGGTCGGCCTTGACCCAGACCTCGTGGAACAGGTCGCCGGCGATGGCGCGGGCGCGGTCGCGGTCGGCGCGGTAGGGCGAGATGAAGGCGGTCACCACCAGCACCCCGGCCCGCGCGAACAGGGCCGCCACCTCGCCGACCCGGCGGATGTTCTCGGCGCGGTCGGTGGGACTGAAGCCCAGATCGGCCGACAGCCCATGGCGCAAATTGTCGCCGTCCAGCACCGCGACCTGCCAGCCGCGTTCGAACAAGCGACGCTCCAAAGCCATCGCCAGCGTCGACTTGCCGGCGCCGGACAGGCCGGTCAGCCACAGCACGCCGCTGGCATGGCCATTGGCGCGCCAGCGCTCGGCCAAGCCGATTTGATGTTCGACTTTGACGATGTCGCCGCCACCCGCCATCTGCGCCTCCACTATGTGTCGGCGGCAGTGTGACGCGGCCGGCCCGGCTTGTCGCCAAGGCAGAGGGAGGGCCCATCCCGCCCGATCGCGCGGCCGGGCACCCATCATGGAGAATACCCGTCTCAGTCGGAGCAGGTTCGGCCGGGCGAGGCCCGCGCCACCCCAGATGCGGGGCTGCGACCTAGCCATCACATCGAGGCGCGCTCCGTGACCGTGTTGGACGTCACCCCCATTTCGACTCGCCCCTCCCTGTTCGACCCCAAGCCCGAGGCGAGGGTGCGCCTGCCGGCCGGCGTGGGACCGTTCCTCGTCGTGATGGTGGACGCCGAGGAGGAATTCGACTGGAGTCGCGGCTTTTCGTCGACCGAGATCGGCGTTTCGACGATGCGCCATCAGGTGCGCGCCCAGCGGCTGTTCGAGCGCCATCGCGTGGTGCCGACCTATCTGGTCGATCATCCGGTGGCGGCGCAGGCCGAGGGCTACAAGCCGTTGCGCGAGTTTCTGCGCGACGGGCGCTGCGAGATCGGCGCGCAACTGCACCCCTGGGTCAATCCGCCGCTCCGTGAGACGCCCTGCGAGCGGTTGTCCTATCCCGGCAACCTGCCGCGCGAGCTCGAGGCCGAGAAGCTGCGCCACCTGACCGGCGCCATCCAGGACGCCTTCGCGGTGCAACCCAAAATCTACCGCGCCGGCCGTTGGGGCGCCGGGCCGGCCACCGCCGACATCCTGGCGCGCGAGGGTTATGAGATCGACTCGTCGGTCCTGCCGACCACCAATCTGACGCGGCGCCACGGCCCCGACTACAGCCGTTGCGGCGCGCGCCCCTACTGGTTCGGGGGCGGCCTTCTCGAGATCCCCACGACCGTGGCGCTGATCGGCGCGCTGGCGGGCGGCGGGCCGGGGCTTCATCGGCTGGTCGCCGGGCGGCTTGGCGAGGCGCTGCGGCTGCCCGCCATCTGCGCTCGGTCCCGGCTGCTCGACCGGGTGCGGTTGACGCCCGAGGGCGTGTCGCTCGACGAGGCGCGGCGTCTGACCCGCTGGCTTCTGGCGCGCGGGCAACAGGTGTTCGTCTTGACCTATCACAGCCCTTCGCTGGAACCGGGCCATACGCCCTATGTGCGGTCGCGGGCCGACCTCGACCGCTTTCTCGCCTGGATCGCCGACTATCTCGCCTTCTTCCACGACGAGATCGGCGGCGTGGCCGCCACGCCCGGCGAGATTCTGCGCCTTGCCAGGACTCAGTCGCCGTGAATCAGCGCGTACCACAACCGGCCAAAGCCCTCGTGAACCGCGTAGTGGCTGCGATGCAGCGCCGCCGCGCTGGGCAGCAGGCTATAAAGGCCATGCAAGGCCGGGGCGGCGCGGGCGCCGCTGGGGTCGGGCCGCGTCGCGATGCCCTGGCGCTCGAAGGCTTGGCGGGCGCGCGGCATGTGGAAGGCGCTGGTCACCAGCACCACCGTCCGGATGCCCTGGAACCGCAGGATCTCGGCGGCGAAGCGGGCGTTTTCGGCGGTGTCCTGCGAGCGGCTTTCGATCCAGCCCGGCGCCATCCCGAAATCGGCGGCCAGGCTGTCGGCCATCAACACCGCGACCGGCGTGACGTCGGGCGGCGAGCCGCCGGCCAGCAGGATCGGCAAGTCTTCGCGGCGCGCCACCCGCGCCCCGTGGCGCAGGCGCTCGAGGCTCATCGCGCCCAGCGCGAATTCACCCGGCTGGGCGACCCAGTCGGCGCCCAGCACCACCACCGCGCCGGCCGGCCCCTC
>JADFZP010000606.1 GCA_015232485.1 Alphaproteobacteria bacterium | reverse complement strand
GCATCACAACCAGAACGTCGAGATCGTCATCACCGCCTCACCAGGCATGGACGCCACCGCCATCGCCGCCGAGGTGCGCAAGCAGCTTGACCAGATCGCCGCCCGCGACCGCGCCGCGGCCCGCTCACGCATGTATGACGGGGCCAACTGATGTTGACCCTCGGCCTGTTCGTGTTCACCTTGCAGTCGGCGCCGATCGCCACCATCCGGCGATCGACCGCCCAACGCTGGGAATCGAAGCCCCGCGCCGCCGGGGGCGCGCCCGCCTGGCAGTGGATCGGCCCCGGCGACGACAGCGTGACGATCGACGGCCTGCTGATGCCCGAGCTGACCGGCGGGCCGGAGAACCTGGACGCGCTGCGCGACATGGCCGCCGCCGGCACGGCCTGGATGCTGATCGCCGGGACCGGCGAATCGCTCGGACGCTGGTTCATCAAGAGCGTCGAGGAAACCCGCAGCCACTTCGCCGGGCCGGGCTTGCCTCGCCGAATCGCTTTCACCCTCGCCCTTGAACGCTACTGGGACGATGACCCCAGCCAGTTCGGCGAATTGGGCCAAAGCGCATGAAACCAGCCTTCCAGATCACCGCCGACCAGACCGACGTCACCGCCACCCTGGCCGGCCGTTTTGTCTCGCTGCGCCTCACCGACAAGCCGGGCATGGAGGCGGACGAACTCGAACTGGTGGTTTCCGACCAGGATGGCGCCCTGGTGCTGCCCCGCCGCGGCGTGCGCCTCGAGGTGGCGATCGGCTGGACCGACCAGGCCCTCACGCCCAAGGGCGCCTTTACCGTCGACGAGATTGCACACGCCGGCCCGCCCGACCAGGTCACCATCCGCGCTCGCTCGGCCGAGTTCGCCGGCACCCTGAAGGAACAGCGCGAGGAATCCTACGACGAAACCACGCTGGGCGCGATCCTGACCACCATCGCCGGCCGCCAGGGCCTGACCCCGGCCGTCGAGCCCGGCCTCGCCGCGATCGCCATCGAGCACGTCGACCAGACGAACGAGTCCGACGCCAATTTCCTGACCCGCCTCGGCCAGGATCACGGCGCGCTGGCCACCATCAAAGACGGCCGCCTGCTGTTCATCCCCGTCGGGCATCCGACCAGCGTCGGCGGCACCGCCCTGGCGCCGGTCACCATCCGCAGGGATAAGACCGACCGGCACGATTTCCAGATCGCCGACCGGGATGGTTCGCACACGGGGGTCAGGGCCAAATGGCGCCGCCTGGGTAGCTCGACCACCCAATACGCCACGGCGGGCGAGGAAGGATCATGGCTGACGCTGAAGCGGGATTATCCCAACGAGGCCGCCGCCCAGGCCGCCGCCGACGCCGAATGGGCGCGCGTCCAGCGCCAGCGCCACGAAATCCGCCTCACCTTCGCCCACGGCCGCCCCGAGATCATCGCCAACGCGCCGATCCGCCTGCAAGGCTGGCGCCCCGAGATTGACGCGGTGCAATGGATGGTGGGCGACGTGGTCCACACCATCGCCGGGTCGTTCGTCACCGAGGTGATGGCGACCGATGGCCAGCCCGGCGAGTGACGCCGGTCAGTGAACGGTCTGCCCGGTTCGCAGCAGGAACACCCAGCATTTGGTGGTCTCGCCGGTGATCCGGCTGTTCACCGCCTTGTTGGCGCCGACGAAGCTGGGCATCCGCTTCATCGCGTCGCGCAGGCTGGTGCCGATCAGCGCGGCGATGCCGGCCCGCTGGAAGTGCCGCCGCAGATCCGGCAGGTTCAGCGCCAGCAATCCGGGATCGCGGGAGTGGTTGACCTCGATCCCCTGATTCTCCAACCAGGCCACCGCCTCCCAGAACGACTCCAGGATCGGGGGCGGCGCCGGGGCGTCACGGCCGATCGCCTCCAAGGGTGGGGTGGGGACGTTCATTCCCCGCAGCAACTCGTCCAGCATGGTGTGCAAGGAGCGCCGGATTTCGGGCCGGCCTTCGCGCTTCAACTCGCCGATCAGCCGCAACGCCTGACGCTGCGCGTTCAGATCGGCGCCGGCCGGCCGGGCGCCATAGCTTCCGGTCTTGCGGATGCTGGGCAGCACCTCGGACGTCACCCATTTCCTGAATCGCTTCGCCGCCGGCTTGCGGCTGATCATGATCAGCGAATAGAGGCCGGACTCGTTGATGATGGTGATCTGCTGGGCTCGGGCGTCGATCTCACTATTTAAGGTTGCCGCTTCACAACCTTCGATACTGTCGGCATTAGCGACCCCATTTCTGTTCCGGTCGAGCGTCGCATTCTCGTCATGGCCAAGGCGATTGGCTGTCTGTCGGCTGTTTCGGTCGCCGCCACTACCCATGCTTGCCGCCACACAACCATCGATACTGTCGGCATTCGCGACCCTATTGCTGTTCCGGTCGAGGGTCATCCTTTCATCGTCGTCGAGCCTGCTCGCTGCATCGCGGCTGTTGCGTATCTCCAGCACCCGACAGATGTCGACAAGCA
>JADFZP010000605.1 GCA_015232485.1 Alphaproteobacteria bacterium | reverse complement strand
GATGCATCCGGGTGACGAGGCGCCCCCCGGCACGCCGGGCACCGGCGAAGGCCTGTGCCCGATTTGCCAAGGGTCGGGGCGCCTGGATGGCGATCGCTGCGAAAGCTGCGGCGGCACCGGCCGCGTCATCCAGGGCATCGGCGGCGCCTGATCAGTCGATTGGATAGGGCGTGGACGGCAAAGCCGCCGTCGAAGTGTCGAGGGTCTCCAATTCACGACGAATCTGGTGGAGATCGCCGAACATCGCCGAACTCGGATATTGGAGATTGGCGTTGCAGTAACTTTCCGCCACATCCAATCTCTCAAGGTAGGCTTCTTCCTGCGGCGGCGTGAGCGCCGGGGCCTTCGCGAAAAGTTCGGCGCGGACCCCGGCGAGATCACGCTCGCACTGCCATGAACCAGCCTCGGCGAAGGCCGGCCCGGCAACCGCCGTTCCCAGGAGCAGGGCTAATATCGTGGTTCGCATCGCGTCCTCCGTTCCCTTCGTTTCTCTTGAGGAACAGATTGGGCGCGCGGCGGCGGCGTTCGAGTCGCGAATCAGGGTTCGGCCACGACTTCGTACCCGACGGCCCGACAATCGGAGTAGACGTCCGGCTTGCGGGTGGATATCCGCACCCTGACCACGCCGGGGCAGCCGAGACACATCGCCGCGATTTCGTGGCACAGCGTCTCCTGGAGCTGGAAGTGGCGCTCGACGATCATGTCCTGGATGCGTTCGCGCAGGAAATCGTAGTCGAGCACCTCGCCGATCAGGTCGTGCGCGGGCGGCGTTTGGGGCGTCAGGTCGAGTTCGACATTGACCAGCACGCGTTGCGGCGATTTCATCTCGAAATCGTGCACGCCGATCGAGACGACGATCTCGTAATCCTCGAGAAAGATCTTGCGGCCCAGCGTCTTCATGCCCGTCCTCCCTGAATGAAGGCGACGTCACGGTCCAGTCCGAGCAGCGACTGGCCGCCGTCGATGACGATGGCCCGCCCGTTGAACGAGGGCGTGGCCAGGATGAAGCGGACCGCCAGCACGATCTCGGCGACCGAGCAGCCGCGGCCCAGCGGATTCAGCGCGTGCAGGCGATCGTACTCCTCGGCGGTCATCCTGTCGCTGCTGAGCGTGATGCCCGGCGCGATGGCCGCCACCCGCACGCGCGGCGACAGCCCCATGGCGAGCATCTCGGTCAATCCCGCCAGCCCGACTTTCGACAGGCTGTAGGACAGATAGTCGGGGTTCAGGCTGAACACCTTGTTGTCGACCAGATTGACGATGCAGCCCCCCCGCTCGGGCGCCTGGGCGGCGAAGCCCTGCGCCAGCAAGGCGGGAGCCCGTAGATTGACCGCCATGTGGCGATCGAACGACTCGACGGTCATGGCGCCCAGATCGTCGTAATCGAATAGCGACGCGTTGTTGACCAGGCAAGACAGGGTCACATCGGCGCATTGCGCCAAGACGACCCGCGCCGCGTCGGGATCGGCCAGATCGGCGCGAACCAGCCGGCCGTCGCCGCCGGCCGCCCGGATGGAGTCCAGCACCGCCCGGGCGTCGTCGCCCGAGCGGTTGTGGTGGATGCAGACATGCCAGCCGTCCTCGGCCAGGGCGCGGGCGATGGCCGCCCCGATGCGCCTGGCGCCGCCGGTGATCAACGCGGCTTTCATGCCACGAAACTAATGCCGTCGCGGCCTTTCGGCAACAACCGGCAGTCAGCGAGGGGCGAGCCGCCGCCGCGCCATCTCGGCGAGCGATCCCTCGCCGGCCAATTCCAGGCAGGCTTTCCAATGGATCTCGGCCTGCTCGGTTCGGCCCAGCTTGTCGAGAATGCGGCCGAGATGGAAATGCGGACTGGCCCGGTGCGGCGCGAAGGTCAGGCTGTTGCGCAGGTTCCGCATGGCGTCGACCACCTTGCCGCAGTCGATCGACACCAGGGCGAGGCCGTACCAGGCGTCGGCGCAGGAGGGATCGCCCGACAGCGCGGCGTCGTAGGCGTAGCGGGCGCGCGGCAGGTCGCAAAGCTCGCTGAACAATTCGCCCAGGTGACACCACATCAGGGGACTGGCCGCCCCATCGTCGCGCACGACCGAAAACACCTCGGCGGCATCGCTCAGCAGGGCCTCGGCCCGCTCGCGGGCGAGAAGGTCGAAACCTTCGGTGTCCCGCCAGAAAATCTGCTCCATCCCCCCTCCTCCGCTTGAATGCGCCACAGTGGGCTACCTCGATTGCGGAGGTGTTAAGGCTGGGCGCATCCCCCTTTTGCCCCGTTGGTTACCGCGCCCGGGCGCGTGCCGAGCGCGCGAATTGGGCGCAATCTTGGCGCATGACCGAACATCGACAGCCCCCCCCGAGCCCGTTCACCCTGATGCTGGAGTGGCAAAACACCGCCCTGCGTCTGTGGTACGAAAGCATGCTGCACGGCGCGCGCGCCTGCGGCCACGTCGTCGAGGCCGAATCGCGGCTTCTCAAGCCCGAGCCCCATCGGCGC
>JADFZP010000604.1 GCA_015232485.1 Alphaproteobacteria bacterium | reverse complement strand
AAAGCTGGGCGCAGCCATGGCGGACCAAGCCGCTTTCGGCGCGGGCGCCCAAGGTCAGGCCAAGCGAGTCGAGCAGGATGGACTTGCCGGCGCCGGTCTCGCCGGTCAGCACCGAGAGCCCCGGCGCGAAGGCGAGATCCAGGCGGTCTATCAGAACGACGTCGCGGATCGCCAGCGAGACCAGCATGGCGCTTGGCTCACCAGGGCCAGATCTTGCCCAGCCAGCCCTCGTCCTCTTCCCGCTTGGCGGGTTCGCCGGATTGGACGAAGCTGAAGCTGTCTTCGTACCACGGGCTGCCGGGGTAATTGTGGCCCAGCACCGAGGCCGATTTTTTCGCCTCGTCGACCAGACCCAGCGCGGTGTAGCACTCGACCAGACGGTGCAGCGCCTCGGGGACGTGGCTGGTGGTCTGGTACTTGTCGACCACGGTGCGGAAGCGGTTGATGGCCGCCAGATATTGGTCATCCTTCAAGTAATAGCGCCCGATGTTCATTTCCTTGCCGGCCAGATGGTCGCGGGTCAGGTCCAGCTTCAGCTTGGCGTCGCGGGCATAGGCGGTGTTGGGGAAGCGGTCGGCCACCTCTTGCAGCGACTTCAGCGCCAACTGCGTCATCTTCTGGTCGCGCGCCACGTCGGTGATCTGCTCGTAGTAGCTCAACGCCTTCAGGTAATAGGCGTAGCCGACGTCGGGGCTGCCGGGATGAAGCTGGACGAAGCGCTCGATGGCGATGATCGCGTCGTCGTATTTCGACGCCTCGTAATAGGCGTAGGCGGCCATCAACTGCGCCTTGGTGGCCCAGACCGAATAGGGGTGCTGACGCTCGACCTCGTCGAATCCCTTGCCGGCGGACTCGAAGGAATCGTTCTTCAGGCGATCCATCGCCTCGTTGTACAGCTCGTCGACCGGGCGCTCGACGTAAGGCTTGTCGTCCTTGGCGCAGGCGGCGAGCAGGATCACGGCGACGAGGCACAATAGGCGCTTGAAGGGCATGGTGGGTTCGATCTCGTGATACCGGCGACGGCCGGGACTATAGCACGGCGGCGGCGAGATGCGAGCCACGCATGGCGGATCGGCCAGCTATCCCGAAAGGGCGGGAAGGTACCTTAGATCAGGCGTTCGCGGCGACGCGGCGGCGGGCGGGGGCCTCGGCCACGGGTTCGAGCATGGCGGGTTCCAGCACCACCCACTCGTAGTTCGCGCGATCCGAGAACAGCTCGGCGAGCAGGCGGTTGTTCAGCGCGTGGCCCGAGCGGACGCCCCTGAACTGGCCCAGGATGGGGCCGCCGGCCAGATACAGGTCGCCGACCGCGTCCAGGATCTTGTGGCGGACGAACTCGTCCTCGTAGCGCAGGCCCTCTTCGTTGAGGACGCGGCCTTCGCCGATCACCACGGCGTTGTCGAGCGAGCCGCCGCGGGCCAAGCCGGCGGCGCGCAGTTGATGGACCTCGTGCTCGAAGCCGAAGGTGCGGGCGCGGCTGATCTGGGTCTTGAAGGCGCCGCCGCGCAGGGCGAGGCCGAACGACTGGCGGGCGATCGCGGCGCTGTCGAAGTCGATCTCGAAGGACACGCCGAAGCCGCGCGACGGCGTCAGCATGGCCATCTTCTCGCCGTCCTTGACGACCACCGGGCGGCGGATTTCGAGATGGCGGCGGGCGGCCGACTGCTCGACGACGCCCGCGCATTCGATCAGGAACAGGAAGGGGGCGGCGCTGCCGTCCATCACCGGCACTTCGGGGCCGTTGATCTCGATCACCGCGTTGTCGACGCCCGAGCCGGCCAGGGCGGCCATCAGATGCTCGATGGTGCGCACGACCACGCCCTTGCCATTGGCGACGCAGGTGTTCAGGCGGGTGTCGCCGACCGAATCCCAGCGGGCCGGGATCACGGCGCCGGCGCCGGCGATGTCGGTGCGATGGAAGACGATGCCGCAATCGGGCTGGCCGGGCTTCAGCGTCATGGCGACGCGAGCGCCGGAATGCAGGCCGATGCCGCTGCAGCCGATGCTGGTCTTCAGCGTCTTTTGCCGCACCGCGGCGGTCGATGCCGCAATGGCGGTGACGGGGGCTGCGACGGGGGCGGGAACGGCGGCGATCGAGGCGAGCATTGCGGCTCCACTAGCCTTTGAGACGAGTCGCACGGCGACGAGGCTAGATGTAGCAGCGGTTTTGACACCCCTCAAATCAATCATTGTTACGGTTTGTGACAACCGTTCGGCGGGGATTTGGCGCGCTGCGGGGGCGGCTCGCCGCAATGCGGCGAGCCGTCCGAGCTTGCGGAGGGTCGCTCGAACAGTCCCCTTGCCTAGTTGGCCTGACGGCGCAGGAAGGCGGGGATGTCGAGCAGGTCGTCGTCACGCGAGGTCGTCAGACGATCGCGCGTGTCCAGGTTCAGCTTGGGCTGCGGCTGGGGCTGCGGCTGCGGCTGAGGGGCCTGGGCCTGGGGCTGCTGCGGCTGTTGAGCCTGGGGCTGCTGGGCCTGCGGCCGG
>JADFZP010000603.1 GCA_015232485.1 Alphaproteobacteria bacterium | reverse complement strand
CGCCATTACTGCTGGCTCGAAGCTGCCGCCGAGGACGGCCGGCCGGTTCCGCGGCCGAGGGCGTCCGCCGCCTGAAAGCGTTCGGACGTTCGGTGCGGATCGCCGGCCATCTCGTTTGGCCGCCCCGGCCGCGTTCAGCTTGCCTTCGGCGCCGCGTCGGCCGCCAGCACGGCGGCGATCAGGTCCGCCTTGGCGGCGCCGATATCGACGGTGACCGCCAAGCCGCGCTGCGCCGCCCAGTCGCGAATCTGCGGCTTGGTCAGCCCGCCGAGATCGGTCCCGTCCGACGCCCGCGTGGGTGCGGCTCGGGTCGCCTCCTCGACATGCGTGACGTCCTGCCGATGGCGGTCATCCCACCGGGTGTGCTTGGACGGATCGAAATCGCTGGCGTTGATGGTGACGGGTTCGCCGCGGAGGACGATCGTCTCGGTGGGAAGAGCGCGCATGGGTATCTCCTGACGGGCGGGCTGGAGGTGGCTGACCGGGGCGGGCTGTGGGCGCGCCGCCCCGGCCGTGTTCAGGCGGCCATGTAGTTGGCCCGGTCGGCGACGAAGTCGTCGGCCTGCTCGCGCACCCAGGGCAGCCGCTCGTAAAGCTGGCGGGCGTTGGCCTGCGTGCAGTCGAGCGGCTTGCCGTCCAGCGCCACGCCGGTCCAACCGAGGGTGCACTGGGCCAGCATGGCCAGCGACTCGGCCTCCAGATCCTCGGCGGTCAGCTTGGACTTGCCGCGCGCCGCCAGACGGCGGTTGGAGACGGCCCGCTGGGCCTTGCGCCATGCCTCGGAATCCTGGCCGGCCAGGGTGATGGTGATCGGGTTGCCGTCGTCGCCGGCCAGCGGCTGGCGGGTCGCGGGGTGCAGCAGGGTCATCACCGCGCCGCTGTTGGCGACCGCGGCGGTGTCGAGGGAGGCGAGATCGAGCATGAAAATCCTCGTTGGTTGCTGTTGAGGTTGAAATCAGTTCAGGTACCCGGTCTTCCAGGCGGTTTGAACCGCTTGGTCAATCAAGACCTTGAACTCTTCGGCCGTCTCTGGGGTGATGAAGGTGTTTCCGACGAACGCGTCGAAAGCTTCGAGCAGCAGGCCATCGGTGGTGTAGATTTTGTCGTGCCATTTCTTGATCTGACCCAGGCGGTAACAATCCGCCGTTACAGGGCTTTTCTTGTTGCGGAGATCCTTCATGATCATCCGGCGGAACGATCGCTGAAGACCCGCCGCCTTGTAGATCGGCTCGGGGTCGAGCAGGAAACGGCTGCTCGGGGTCTGCGTCTCGTTCGGGCCGAGACTCAGGAAGACGATGTTTGTGCCCCTCCATTCGATCGTGAAGAGCGGGGCCAATTCGGGTGGCACGTCGTTGGCGAGGGGTGTCCCGTCCAAGCTCTGTTCGCCGACCTGTTCCATGAGACCGAGAAGGTGTTGCGGGGTGATGGCGCCCTGTTCGGCCCGTTCCTGAAGCTCCTTGAACGTCTCGCAACCGGTGGCCCTCAGCAGGGGGTGACGGAGCCGCGGCAGGGCGTTGACGACGTCCTGAAGTTCGCGACCGCAAGGCCTTCCGCCGTCGACGGCGTTAAACAGGGGCAGCATGATGTCGCGCGGGCCATCGATCGGCGGCGGTGTCTGGGGGACCATGACGGCGGCGGCCGTCGCATCGGGCTTGCTCGCGGGCGCCTTCGCGCCACGGCTCTCATCCTGGCTCCAGGGCGGAAGCCGAGAGGCCGCGCGAACCGATATCTCACCGGTCGCTCGGACTTCATAGAGCACCAGGTCACCGCCAACCCCGGGATGCTTCAGGTCCCCGCCTCCAAACCAGCGGTTCATCATGTGGGTGTCGCCGACCTCGACGGCCCGAACCATCATCATGTACTGCTGATGGGCGGCATCGATCATCGCGTGGACGACGTTGGTTCCCTCCGGCGGTTCCTTGAACATGTCGTCGTCCGTGGTTGGAGAGACGACGATACGTCCACGAGGAATTTGTATAGGAGAGAACTTCGTGAAGGAATTAAACGTAAAGGAATCGAACCCACCATCCGCACCCTGGAGAACCAGAAAGAATTCGGAAAGCTTAAGGTCGAAAATGTTATTTCCGCGACCGTTGTGTTCGTCACGCCAGCAATCCAGCGTTGGCGCCATAGCTTCCGTTATGTCCCTGGCCAAAACGCCGAATGTCTTGCAGGTTTCTCCTGTCGATTTTCCCGCCGGGAGGCCGATCGCGGCGATCATGGCGTTTCCCACAATGGCCGATATCCCACGTCCTGAAATAAGGCCTCTGAGATGTGGAAGAACAACCGCTTTCGTCAGGTAAGCGGTCTCCCCATCGAAGGCGTCAATTCCAATAGAATCGGCCAATATATAGCCGACATTCTGCCCGGCATAGGTGTTGACAAGTGTCACGTCCTATTACTCCTTGTAACGCGTCTTAAGCACGCGCGATCCTCCGATCAGCGGTGTGGCCGCGAGGGCTACCTTGTTCAGTCCTTGCGCCGTGACC
>JADFZP010000602.1 GCA_015232485.1 Alphaproteobacteria bacterium | reverse complement strand
GGAGCCGGCGGCTGCCCGATCCGGTGACCTGCCTCGCCTCGGGCTGGATGCGGGTGCGTCAACGCGCCCGCCAGCAGGGCGTCGAGTTGCCGCTGGTCATCTCGGACCATGCCGATTGGGACGAGTTGTGCGCCACGCTCGACGACGTCCATCCCGAATGCCTGTGGGTCACCCACGGCCGCGAGGAGGCGCTGGTCCACGCCGCCCGCGCCAAGGGCATCGACGCCCGCGCCCTGGCGATCGCCGCGTTCGAGGAGGAGGCGGGCGCATGATGGCCTTCTCGGCGCTGCTCGACGCCCTGTCCTACGCCCCGGCCCGCGGCGCCAAGCTGCGGCTGCTCGCCGATTATTTCGGCCATGCGACGGACCCCGATCGCGGCTATGCGCTGGCCGCGCTGACCGGCTGCCTGTCCTTCCCGCACGCCAAGCCGGCGATGGTGCGCGATCTGGCGGTGGCGCGCATCGACCCGGTGCTGTTCGGCCTGTCCTACGATTATGTCGGCGATCTGGCCGAGACGGTGGCGCTGGCCTGGCCCGAACGGCCGGGGAGCGCGGTGCCCAGCCTGGGCGCCGTGGTGGTGGCGCTGACCGAGACGCCCAAGGCCCGCCTGCCGCGCCTCGTCGAGGGCTGGCTGGACGGCCTCGACGCCACCGGGCGCTGGGCGCTGCTCAAGCTGATCACCGGCGGGCTGCGGGTGGGAGTCTCGGCCCGTCTCGCCAAGACGGCGCTGGCCGAGTGGGGCGGGGTGCCGCTCGGCGAGGTCGAAGAGGTGTGGCACGGCATGGCGCCGCCTTTTCCCGGCCTGTTCGCCTGGGCCGAGGGGCGGGCGGGGCGGCCCCTGGTCGATCACGGGGCGCAGTTCCGGCCGTTCATGCTGGCCACCCCGCTGGACGAGGCGGAACTGGACGACCTCGACCCATCGGACTACGCCGCCGAGTGGAAATGGGACGGCATCCGCGTGCAACTCAACGGCTTGGGCGAGCGGCGGCTGTTCGCCCGCTCGGGCGACGATCTGGCGGCGGCCTTTCCCGATCTGCTGGCGGCGGTGCCGCCCGGCGTGCTGCTCGATGGCGAGCTTCTGGTGTGGGGCGGCGAGGGGCGGCCGGCGCCCTTCGCCGATTTGCAGCGGCGGCTCAACCGCAAGGCGCCCGACCGCAAGCTGATCGAGGCGTTTCCCGCCCATGTCCGTCTTTACGACCTGCTGATCGAGGATGGCGAGGATCTGCGGCCGCGCCCCTTCGCCGAGCGCCGCGCCCGGTTGGAGCGCTGGATGGCGGCGGCTCCCAGGCCGCGGCTCGATCTCTCGCCGCTGATCCCCTTCGCCGATTGGGACGCGTTGCGTTGCTTGCGCGCCGGGGCGCGCGACGCCGACATCGAGGGGCTGATGCTCAAGCGGCGCGACAGCCCCTATCTGGCGGGCCGCCCCAAGGGGCCGTGGTTCAAATGGAAGCGCGACCCGCTGACCGCCGACGCGGTGCTGATGTACGCCCAGCGCGGCCACGGCAAGCGCTCGTCGTTCTACAGCGATTATACCTTCGGGGTGTGGGCGGGCGACGCGCTGGTGCCGGTCGGCAAGGCGTATTTCGGCTTCACCGACGAGGAATTGCGCCTGCTCGACCGCTGGGTGCGCGAGAACACCGTCAACCGTTTCGGCCCGGTGCGCGAGGTGCGCCCCGGCCTGGTGTTCGAGGTCGCCTTCGACGGGGTGCGACGCTCGGCCCGCCACCGCTCGGGTCTGGCGCTGCGCTTCCCACGCATCTCCCGCATCCGATGGGACAAGCCGCCCGCCGAGGCCGACCGGCTGGAGGCCGTCGAGGCGCTGCTCGCCCATCAGGCGAAAGAACCGATGCCGCCCGGCTGATGTTCAATGCTCGAAACAGCGATGGGAGCAGTGGATGGACGCGAACAGATGGCTGGCCTTCGCCGGCGGGGTTTCGTTGGGCGTGATCGCCGACCGGGTGCTGCCACCCCTGGTCTCCCAGGCGATGCCGATGGGCAATCCGTTCGACGCGCTGGTCGCCGATCACCGCCATTTCCTCAACCTGCTCGACCAGATGGCGCAAAGCCGGGGGCGCGGCGTGGTGTGGCGGACCCAAATTCTGCTCCGCCTCAAGCGCAGCCTGACCGCGCACGCCCTGGCCGAGGAGGACGTGATCTATCCGATGCTGGACGAGCAGGCCCACGCCGAGCGCGCGGCCGGCGCCCTTTATTCCGACCACGGCTTGATCAAGACCCACCTCTACGCGCTGGAGCGCGGCCTCGCCGAGGAATCGCCCTGGCTGGCCCGCGTCGGCACCTTGCGGAACCTGCTCGAGCGCCACGCCCGCCAGGAGGAGGACATCGAATTCCCCCGCCTGCGCGCCCTCATGGACCAGGACGGCATGACCCGCTTAGGCCGCCACATCCGGCGCGAGAAGGCGATGGTGCTCTGAAAGCTCGGACCTTTGCAGACGGCGGGGCATGCGTTAGCTTCGCGCATGCCCCGCTTGCTCGCGCT
>JADFZP010000601.1 GCA_015232485.1 Alphaproteobacteria bacterium | reverse complement strand
GACCTGCCGACCCGCACCGACGGCGGTTGGGCGCTGCCGCCGCACGGCCTGCTGACCCAGGCCCCCGACCACCAGCGCAACGAGCGCGTCAACGAGGACGCCCTGGCCCAGAACGCCCGGCTGCTCGAATCGGTGCTGCAGGATTTCGGCGTCAACGGCACCATCGTGAAGGTGCGCCCCGGCCCCGTGGTCACGCTTTACGAACTCGAGCCGGCGCCCGGCACCAAATCGTCGCGGGTGATCGGGCTGGCCGACGACATCGCCCGTTCGATGAGCGCGCTGTCGGTGCGCATCGCCGTCATTCCCGGCCGCAGCGTGATCGGCATCGAGCTGCCCAACGCCAAGCGCCAAACCGTCTACATGCGCGAATTGCTCGAGACCGACGCCTACGAGACCAGCTCGGCCAAGCTCAATCTGGTGCTGGGCAAGGACATCGGCGGCGCGCCGATCATGGTCGACCTGTCGCGCATGCCGCATCTGCTGATCGCCGGCACCACCGGCTCGGGCAAGTCGGTGGCCATCAACACCATGATCCTGTCGCTGCTGTTCCGGCTGCCGCCCGAGGACTGCCGGCTGATCATGATCGATCCCAAGATGCTGGAGCTGTCGGTCTATGACGGCATCCCCCATCTGCTGGCCCCGGTGGTCACCGAGCCCGGCAAGGCGGTGGTGGCCCTGAAATGGGCGGTGCGCGAGATGGAAGACCGCTACCGCGCCATGTCGCAGTTGGGCGTGCGCAACATCGCCGGCTACAACCAGCGCCTCGCCGAGGCCAGGGAGCGCGGCGAAAGCCTGGGCCGCACCGTGCAGACCGGCTTCGACACCGAAACCGGCAAGCCGGTCTACGAGGACCAGGAACTCAATCTCGACCCGCTGCCCTACATCGTGGTGGTGGTCGACGAGATGGCCGATCTGATGCTGGTCGCCGGCAAGGACATCGAGGCCGCCGTGCAACGCTTGGCGCAGATGGCGCGCGCCGCCGGCATCCATCTGATCATGGCCACCCAGCGGCCATCGGTCGACGTCATCACCGGCACCATCAAGGCCAACTTCCCGACCCGCATCTCGTTCCAGGTGACGTCGAAGATCGACAGCCGCACCATCCTGGGCGAGCAGGGCGCCGAGCAGCTTCTCGGCCAGGGCGACATGCTTTACATGGCGGCCGGCGGCCGCATCACCCGCGTCCACGGCCCGTTCGTCAGCGACCAGGAGGTCGAAACGGTGGTCGAGCACTTGCGCGCCCAGGGGGAGCCGAACTATGTGGAGTCGGTGACCGAGGAGGCCGACGCCGAGCTGGGCGCCCAAGCCGCCGAATCGGGGGGGTCGGGCGATGATCTTTACGATCAGGCGGTGTCGTTGGTGTTGCGCGAGAACAAGGCCTCGACCAGCTTCGTGCAGCGCCACCTGCAGATCGGCTACAACCGCGCCGCCCGGTTGATCGAGCGGATGGAGCAGGAGGGCGTGGTCGGCCGCGCCAACCATGTCGGCAAACGCGAGGTGTTGGGACGCGGCGGCGACTGATATCAAAACCAGCCACCGTTTCACCATGATCGGATCGCAAAGATCGGCCCCCGCCGAGAGAGGACCCCGGACATGACGCTTTTCCGCCAAGCCATGGTGGCCCTATGCCTGCTGATCGCCCTGGCGCCCGAGGCGCGGGCCGCCGCGCCGGCCCCGCTGTCGCCGGCCGATCAGGCGGTGGTGCGCAAGGTCGAGGCTTATCTGAACGGCATTCGCACGCTGAGCGCCCGCTTCATGCAGGTGGCGCCCGATGGCAGTTACGCCGAGGGGATGGCCTATATCTCGCGGCCGGGCCTGCTGCGGCTCGACTATGATCCGCCGGTGCCGATCGACGTCTACGCCGATGGCCGCATGCTGATCTATTACGACCAGGAATTGAAGCAGGCCAGCTATCTGGCGCTTGAGGAATCGCCGGCCGGCGTGCTGATCAGCCCCGACATCCGGCTGATCGGCGGCCAATTGATCGTCACCAAGGTCGAGCGCGACGGCGGCGTGGTGAAGATCGGCATGGTCCAGGTCAAGGATTCGACGAGCGGCGAAATCACCCTGATCTTCACCCAGCAGCCCTTCGAGCTGCGCCAGTGGAAGGTCAAGGACGCCCAAGGCGGCGTGACCAGCGTCTCGCTGTTCGACACGCGCAGCGGCGTGCGCCTGGACCCGGCCCTGTTCGACTTCGTGCCGCCGGACGCGGCGCCGAGCCTGCGGCAGTGATCATGCGGCCCGTCATCGGCATTTCCGCCTGCGTCAAGGCGGTCGAGAACGAGCGTCTGGCCTTCCACGCGGTGCCCGCGCCCTACATCGAGGCGGCCGCCTTGGGGGCGGGCGGTCTGCCCCTGCTGATTCCGGCGCTGGGCGATTCGTGCGACGACATCCTGGCCGCGATCGACGGCCTGCTGCTGTCGGGATCGAAATCGAATGTCGGGCCGGCGTTGTACGGCCAACCCTCGGCCGAGGCGCCGCCCCACGACGCGGCGCGC